>JAAYZP010000408.1 GCA_012514785.1 Propionibacterium sp.
CCCGATTTCCCCGAGGAGTGTCATGACGAAGCACACCACGACCGAGTCCCACGACATCCCCGCCTCCGACCTCGAGCCCGACACCCGCACCGGCGGCGACATCCTCGTCGACGTCATGCGCGCGGCCGGCGTCGACGTGGCGTTCGGGGTGATCAGCATCCACAACCTCCCGCTGGTCGAGGCCATCGACCGCGACCTGCGCTTCGTCCCCGTCCGCCACGAGGCGGCGGCCATCAACGCGGCCGACGGGTACGCCCGCGCCACCGGGGGCATCGGCGTCGCCATCACCTCCACGGGTACCGGCGCCGGCAACGCCGCGGGCTCCATGCTCGAAGCGCTCACCGCCTCCAGCCGCGTGCTGCACATCACCGGCAACATCAACGTCGACCTCATCGGCGAGGGCAAGGGCGCCTACCACGAGGTGCCGCGCCAGCTCGCCATGCTGCGCGCCGTCTCCGCCGAGGCGATCCGCGTCGAGACGGCCCGCCAGCCGCGCGCGGTCCTCACCGACGCGGTCCGCCGGCTGACTACCGCACCGTTCGGGCCGGTGAGCGTCGACTGGCCGATCGACCTCCAGTACACCGCCGACCCCGACGAGCAGAACCAGGCCGACGAGCGCGAGCCCCACGTCCGCACCGGCAACCAGCGCGACGTCCACCGCGCCGCGAAGCTCATGGCCGAGTCCGCCCGCCCCCTGATCTGGGCCGGCGGCGGGGCCCGCACCGTCGGCAAACCGCTGCGCAAACTGGCCGAACACTGGGGCGCGGGCATCCTCACCGGCGCCAACGGGCGCGGCTCCGTGCCCGAGGACCACCCGCTCACGATCGGCAACTTCGCCCCCGACGAGGCGCTCGAGGACCTGCTCGCCGATGCCGACTGCCTGCTCACCGTCGGCAGCCACCTCCGTGGCAACGAGACCCGCGACTTCACGCTCCCCCTGCCCACCGCCCACATCCAGATCGACCTCGACGACGACGCCTTCGGCCGCAACTTCCCCACCGCCGTGGGCCTCCAGGCCGACGCCGCCCACGTCGTCCCCGCGCTCCTCGACGAGCTCCGCGAACTCGACGCGCCCGCCACCGACCCCGACTGGGCCGGTCGTATCGCCGACGCCGCGAAGGCCGCCCGCAAGGCGCACAGGAAGGACATCGGCGCCTACGCCGAGATCTCGGACTCGATCCGCCACCGACTCCCCCGCCGCTCGCCGATCGTTCGCGACGTCACCATCCCCGGCAGTTCGTGGGGCAACCGCCTCCTGCCGATCTACGACGCCCGCGACAACATCTACGCCGCCGGCGGCGGCATCGGCCAGGGTCTCGCGATGGCGATCGGCGCCGCCACCGGCCGGCGCAAGAAGCCCGTGCTGGCGATGATCGGCGACGGCGGCCTCATGGTGCACCTGGGCGAGCTGGCGGTGCTGGCTGCGGAGTCGCCGCGGGTCATCGTCGTGCTGTTCAACGACGGCGGCTACGGCGTGCTGCGCAACATGCAGACCGCCCGCGACGCCACACCGCGCGCCGTCGACCTCCCCACCCCCGACTTCGGGATGCTCGCCGAATCCTTCGGGATCCGCCACAAGCGCGTCGGCTCCGCGGAGAAGTTCGACAAGGCCCTGAAGAAGGCTGTCGGACGCTCAGGCCCGACGATCATCGAGGTCGACGTGCCCGCACTCCGCCCTCGCCCCGCGAACCTGGTGCCGCCCGCCACCGTGCCCTGATCCGCGCGTTCCCCGCCCGCCCGGCGGGCCGGGGAAAGACTGTCAGAGGCCCCCGATAGGCTCGTTCGAGCTACTTGAGGAGGGCCTGTGCCGGGGTGGATCAGCTCGATCGTCGATCGGTTCCAGCAACGATCGTTCGCACCGCCCCCGCCGCACGTCGCGGCACCCGCATTCCACATGCCCCGCTACCGGGGCACCCCCATCTGCGATCTCGTCGACGACGTCAACCGCCTCAAGCGCGACGGCCGGCTCGATGAGGCCCTCGCGCTCGCGCAGGGCTGCATGGATGCGATGGTGGCCGACGCCCGCGCCGGTCGCGGACAGGCGATGGAGTTCTACGTCACCCAGGTGGCCATCATCCTGCGGCGGATGCGCCGCATCGACGATGAGGCCCGGCTGCTCCAGGGCTGGCTCGCCTCTGGCATCCCGCCCTCCCGCGACGACCACCGCGTCGGCCTGCGCAAGCGCCTCGCCAAGGCACACGCCGACCTGGATGAGCAGTCGGGCCGCGACCCGTCGCAGCACCTCGCCGAGTGGCGTCGGCTCGTCGCCGAGGAGAAGGCGCTCAAGCAGGCCTCCGGGGGCAGCCAGCAGCGCAGCACCACCGGCCGCTCGGCCGCCCGCCCGGGCAGCAGCCGCCGCGGCGGCGCCAGCCCGCTGATCCCGCCGGCGGCCGACCTCCTGGCGACGGAGTTCGTCGCCGTCGACTTCGAGACCGCCAACCGCCGCGGCGGCGTCTCCGCCTGCCAGGTGGCGCTCATCAAGTTCGTCGACGGCCGCCCGGTCGACAAGCTCAGCACCCACCTCAAGCCGCCGGGCGGGTGGGACCACTTCGAGTTCACCGGCCTGCACGGCATCTCGTGGCGCGACATCGAGCACGCCCCCAGCTGGCCGATGATCGAGGCCGACGTGCACCGCTTCGTCGACGGCGTGCCCGTCTTCGCCCACAACGCGTCCTTCGACCGCAAGGTGTGGAGCGAGCTGGACCAGTTCTTCGCCGTGCGCACCCTGCCGGAGCGGTTCTACTGCACCTACCGCACCGCCACCCGCCTCATGCCGGGCCTGCCCAACTACCGCCTGCCCACCGTCGTCGGCGCCTGCGCACCCGACTACTGGCTGAACCACCACGACGCCACCGCCGACGCCGAGGCCTGCGGGCTCATCGTCTCCTCGTTCCAGCGGCAGCCGGAGCTCGCCGA
>JAAYZP010000049.1 GCA_012514785.1 Propionibacterium sp.
ACGGGTTCGACGATGCGCCAGCACTCCTCGGCGACGTCACCGCGCACCGTGAGCAGTGGGTCGCCGCGGAAAATGGAGTCCAGGATCTCGCCGTAGGGCTTGAGCGGGCTCTCCGCGAGGTCGGTGGCAAGCACGGACTGGTGCAGCTCGAAGCGGTTGGACTCGGTGTTGGTGGACAGCCCCAGCTTGATGTTGGCGGGCTTCATCCCGATGCTGAGTACGTTCGGTGGTGCGTTCGTGAAGCCCTCCGGAACGTGGTCCATGGGGCGGAACGCGACGGTGATGCCGTTGCGGGCATCCCCGAGCGCCTTGCCGCTGCGCAGCCGGAAAGGCACGCCCGCACGGCGCTCCGTGTTGATCCCCAGCGTGATCTCGGCGAGCGTCTCCGTGTTCCGCGACCCGTCGACGCCCACCTCGTCGACGTAGTTGGGCACCTGCTCACCCTGGATCGTCCCCGCCGTGTAACGGGCGCGGCGCGACGATGCGACGGGGTCGTCGTCCCAGATGTAGGTGTGGCGGAGCATGAGCGCGATGAGGTCGCGCACGTCGCGCTCGTTGATCGCCGGCGGTTCCTCCATCGCGAACAGCGCGAGCACCAGCAGCAGGTGGCTCTGGACCATGTCGCGCATCGCGCCGGCGCCGTCGTAGTAGCCGGCGCGATCCTCCAACGCCAGGATCTCGTCGACCGTGATCTCGACGCGCTCGATGTGCTGGTTGTTCCAAACCTGTTCGAAGACCCGGTTGGTGAACCGCAGCCCGAGGAGGTTGAGCACCACCGACTTGCCGAGGAAGTGGTCGATTCTGAAGATCTGGTTCTCCGGCACGAGCCCGGCCAAGAGTTCGTTGAGCTTGCGCGCGGACTCGAGGTCCGAACCGAACGGCTTCTCCAGACCGAGGCGCAGGCCCTCCGGGATCTCGATGGTGGTGAGGGCCTTGCACAGCTCGATCGTGATCCGTGGTGGCAGCGCCAGGTACAGCACCGGCTCCTCGCCGAGCCCGTCGAGGAGCGTGCGTAGGGCGTCGGCGCTGGTCAGGTCGAGCTGCTCGTACCGGGTGGTGGCGACCACCCTCTCGATACTCGAGCGGGCGCACTTGCCGCCGAGCGCTCCGCGGACGCGCTCGACCCACTCGTCCTGGGACAGCTCGTCGACGGCGCAGCCCACGAGCGTCACGTCGTACTCGGGGTGCGTGTCGAGAAGGGTGCCGAGACCGGGCAGCAGCAGTCGCTCAGCGAGGTCGCCGGACGCGCCGAGGATCGCGAGGGTAACGGGAACAGTCATGGCCCAAACTGTAGGCGATCACCCCGCGTCGAGTGCGCTCGCGTGGTGCAGCAGTGCGCCGCGTTCAGCGATCTTGGTGCGGTCGCGCCCGCGTCGCGCGCCAAGGTTGCGCTCGGCGGCGTCGATACGGAGCCAGCCCTCCCTGTCGACCGCATCGACGAGTCGCTTGCGCAGGGCGTCAACCGCGCCCTCCGTCGCGCGCGACCGGCCGCCGGCGAGGTCGGCGAGCAGGCTGGCGATGGTCTGGGATGCGTCCGACTTCGTGGCCCCGATCAGACCGACCGGGCCGCGGCGGATCCACCCGGTCGCGTACAGACCCGGAACCGGGCTGCCATCAGTGTCCAGGACCCTGCCGTCGCGCTCCGGGACGGTCATTCGCCGCTCGTCGAACGGCACCCCGGGAATGGGGGTGGACCGGTACCCGATGGCGCTGTAGACGGAGCCCACGTCGAAACGCACGCGCTCGCCCGTTCCCGAGATCCGGCCCAGCTCGTCGGGAGCGGTACGTTCCAGCTCCAGCCCCTTCACCTGGTTGGTTCCGAGGATACGGGCCGGCTGGTGGTAGAAGTGCAGATGCACCCGACGCGAGGCGCGCCGCGTGGCCGGATCCGCCTGGGCCCACTCCGTCAGCGCCTGCACCACCAGCCGCACCGGGGAAAACTGTGCCACCATGCGTTTCGCGTGCTCGTCGAGGACGACATCGGCGGG
>JAAYZP010000409.1 GCA_012514785.1 Propionibacterium sp.
AGCTCGCCCGCGACGAAGGAGCTGGCGATGGTCGAAACCACCCTCATCCTTCGCTGGGATCTAGCCCCTGCCCGAGTCGGGGATGGTTTCGATCCTTCGACCATCGTGGGTTCGTCCCTCACCCACGAGCTCAAGAACCGCCTTCCCGGAGCTCCTTCCTCGACCATCGTGCGGCGACTTCGTCGCGGCACGAGCTCAGGGACCGCGTCGCGCCGGGAGCTCAACCAGCAAGTGTCCCGAAGGCCGAACACCTGTTGCGTGAACCGCTTTCTCGTCGCATGGAGTCGCGACGCTGAGGAGCGAGGGGCGAGTGAAGGGCCATCTTCGGTCATTCGCAAATTCAGCAACAGGCTCAGTTCGGTGGGTAACTCCACACGAGTCGCTCCGCTCGTGCAAGCGCCGGGCTCAGTCCTCGTTCGGGGCCGAGGCTGCGAGGCGGGCGGCCAGCATGCTCGAGACCAGGATCTGCGCCTGGTGGTAGACCATCAGCGGCACGACGATCATGCCTACCGTCGCTGCGGGGAACATCACCGCGGCGATCGGCACGCCGGTCACCAGTGACTTCTTCGTGCCGCAGAACATGACGGCGATCTTGTCCTTGCGGTCGAACTTCATCCACGACGCGAACTTCCAAGTGAACCACAGCATCAGCGCTAGCAGCGGCAGGGTGAAGCCGAGGGTCACGAGCAGGTCCGTGAGCCCCAGCTGGCGCCACATACCCGTGGCGAACATGCCCGAGAACGCCCCGTAGACGATCAGCACGATCACGAGCTGGTCGAGGAGCTTGAGCCGCGCCTTGTTCCTCGCCATGAACTTCGCCGTCACGATGCGCGAGATCTGGCCCAGGATGAACGGCAGCAGCAGCTGGACGAACACGTCGAGCGCGATCTGCCACGAGAATCCGCTCCCGCTGGTGGGCAGCATCAGCATCACGAGCAGCGGGGTGAGCACCACGCCCAGCACGTTCGACGTCGTCGCGGAGATCATCGCGGCCGGGATGTTGCCGCCCGCCAGCGAAGTCATGTTGATCGACGACTGCACCGTGGAGGGCACCAGGCAGAGGAACACCAACCCGATCAGCACCGGCTCGGAGACGAACCCGTCGGGCAGGAGCAGCAGCGGGGCTCCCAACAGCGGGAAGATCACGAACGTGCACAGCAGGATCACGATGTGCAGGCGCCAGTGCCGGATGCCGGCCAGCACCTCCTGACCGCTGAGGCGTGCGCCGTAGCCGAAGAAGAGGACGAACACCGCCACCTTGGTGATGACGTCGTAGACCTCGGCCGCCTGCCCGGAGATGGGCAGCACGATCGAGAACGCCAGGGCGCCGAGGATCACCAGGGTCATGCGGTCGATCTTCACCGCGCTACTCCTCGTCGCCCGACGGCGTCGCCGCCTCGTGCTTCGGCGAGACGGGCCAGTCGTCCGGGTAGCGCCAGTCGAGTCCGGCGACGTCCTTGTCCAGTTGGCGGCGGGCACGCGTCGAGAGCCGGTCGCCGAAGACGGTGCCGTTCAGGTGGTCGGTCTCGTGCTGCAGGCAGCGCGCGAGCAGGCCCGTGCCGACCACCTCGATCTCCGCGCCGTTCTCATCCTGGCCGGTGCAGGTGGCGAGCGTGGGGCGCGAGACGGTGGCGTACCCGCCAGGGTGCGAGAGGCAGCCCTCGTCGGAGGAGTCCAGCTCGCGGTCCTTCACATCCGGGAGGGTCACCGTCGGGCTGCAGACCACGCCGCGCTGGATGGTCATGTCCTTGTCGGGGCACTCGTAGACGAACACCGCGAGGTCCACGCCCACCTGCGTCGCAGCCAACCCCACGCCCTCGGCGGCCGCCATCGTCGCGAACATGTCGCGGATGAGCGTGTGGAGCTCCTCATCGAACCGCTCCACCGGCCGAGTCTTCTCGTGCATCACCGGAGTGCCCCAACGCGTGATGGGAAGCACCTTGCCGCCGGTGGTGAGGTCTGTCATGAGCCGTCCTTCGATCGTGTTTCGCTCCGCACATTATGCCGCCAGTCATCGTAGTCTCAACATTGATGAGCGCGTGGGACGGGTTGCTGGACGAGTACGATGAGCACATCCGCTCGGATCGGGGACTGTCCGAGCACACGGCCCGCGCCTACCGCGCCGACCTGGAGCACCTTGCCGCCCACGTGGAGGATCCCCGGCAGGTTACACTGCCCCGGCTCCGCGCCTGGCTCGCCGACATGGTGCACCGCGGCATGGCCCCCTCGACGATCCAGCGCCGCGTGGCCTGCGTGCGCGGCTTCTTCGCCTGGGCGGAGCGTGAGGGCGTCGTGGAGAGCAACCCTGCCGAGCGGCTCCAGGCCCCCAAACGGAGCCGCAAGCTGCCCAACGTGCTCTCGCAAGCGGCCATCGACGAGGTCATGCGGGCCGCCATCACGCGGCTCGCCGAATCCGACGAGGCCGTGGCCGCCCGAGACCTCGCGATCATCGAACTGCTCTACTCCAGTGGCCTGCGCGTGGCCGAGCTCGTCGGCATCGGGCTGGACGACATCGACCTCGACGAACGCACCGTGCGCGTCATGGGCAAGGGCGGCAAGGAGCGGGCCGTGCCGCTCGGCATCCCGGCCGCTCAGGCCCTGCGCGGATGGCTGGCCAGGCGCCCCGAGATCGCCACCGCGCAGAGCCCCGACCGGCTCTTCCTTGGGGTTCGCGGGGGAGCGCTCGACCCGCGCGTGGCGCGACGCGTGGTCCACGACGCCACCGCCGCGGCCGGCCCGGGTGCCGAGATCGCACCCCATGGGCTCCGGCACGCCATGGCCACGCACCTGCTCGACGGCGGGGCGGACCTGCGCAGCGTCCAGGAGATGCTCGGCCACGCGTCCGTGGCCACCACGCAGATCTACACGCACGTGAGCCAGGAGCGGCTCCGCGAGGCCTTCAGGCAGGCGCACCCGCGGGCCTGAATTCAGTCGATCAGCGTCATCGGGTCCACCAGCGCGCCCGACTGCCACGCCATCCAGTGCAGGTGGCACCCCGTCGAGTAGCCGGTCGTGCCCACCACGCCCACCTGTTCGCCGGCGCCCAGCCGCTGCCCGACGCCGACGTCGAAGCGCGGCAGGTGCGCGTAGGCGGTGGCCAGTCCGTCGTCATGCCGGACATGGACGCGGTAGCCGTAGCCCACCGAGACGCCGGTGCCCGTGACGGTGCCCGCCCAGGGCACGCGGATCGGGGTGCCGCACGGCGCCCCGAAGTCCGTGCCGTCATGCAGCTTGTACACGCCTGTGATGGGGTGGACGCGCATCCCGAACGCCGAGGTCACAGCGCCCGCCACGGGCCGGGAGCCCGGCGCGAGGGGGACCACCGCCGCCGGCAGCGCGGGCCGCACCACAGGCTCGGCGCCCATCGGCAGCA
>JAAYZP010000410.1 GCA_012514785.1 Propionibacterium sp.
GATCATCGGGTCGTTCTGGAACACGGTGGTGATCGCGGTGCCGTCGACGGTGCTCGTCGTGATCCTCGGCGCGCTGGCGGCCTATGCCTTCGCGTTCCTGGAGTTCCGTGGGCGCGACTGGCTGTTGATCGTCGTGATCATCCTGCTGGCGGTGCCTGTGCAGGTGGCGCTGATCCCGCTCGCGCGGCTGTTCGGCGCGCTGGGGATCTTCGGCTCCGTCTCGGGCGTGATCCTGTTCCATGTGGCGTTCGGTTTGCCGTTCGCGATCTTCCTGTTGCGCAACTTCTTCTCCCAGTTCCCGGGGGAGCTGCTGGAGGCGGCGCGCGTCGACGGGGCGAGCGAGTGGTCGATCTTCATCCGCATGGTGCTGCCGCTGGGGCTGCCGGCGATCGCGTCGTTGGCGATCTTCCAGTTCCTGTGGACGTGGAACGACATGCTGGTGGCGCTGATCTTCACCTCGGGTGACTCGGCGCCGCTGACGGTGGCGATCCAGTCGCAGCTGAGGCAGTTCGGCTCCAACATCGACGTGCTGTCGGCGGGGGCGTTCCTGTCGATGATCGTGCCGCTGATCGTGTTCTTCGCGTTCCAGCGTTACTTCGTCCAGGCGCTGTTGGCGGGTTCGCAGAAGTAGGTGCCTCTGGTGCTGCGACGTCGACGCATACGCGTCCTGAGACTGTCGAAGGGGTGCACCTGCTTCGCGGGCGGGCGGGCGCGGTTGGTGTTCGACTGTGTCGTGACGGGGTAGTTCGACCTGGGTTCTTTGGTGATTGAGCCAGCGCCGCGAGGAACGAGCTGCGCGGCGGTCGAAATCACCCGAGGGGCGCGCTGTAACCCGACCCCTTCCACTGTTGCTAACACTACGTTTCGTTGAATTGTCGACTTTCAAGCTATAGTCGAAATGCCTCTGGCTACGCTCGCGGGATGCGCGACGCCGGGGAGCGTCTGGCTCTGATGCCGCAGCGTCATCGTCGCTGACCCCCTTTGACCTGGCCACGGGGAGCCGGATATTAGGGGTCGTCGGCTGATTGCGAGCGAGCGGAATGTGCCGCCCGGCAGGGAGTACGCCTCGCATCAAGAGGCCGTGAAGGAGTGGATGGCATGAAGTCGCTGGTGTTGTTCTCCAAAGCGTTTCCGTTCGGCACATGGGAGCCGTTCCTCGAAACCGAGGTGGAGTACTACGACGGGTTCGACGAAGTACGCGTCTTCGCACTCTCGGTGAACAAGGAGCAGGCACGCACGGAGCGCCCGATCCGCGATCCCAACGTGACCGTGCACAAGGTGCGGATGAAGTCCCGCTGGTTCTACCTCAGGAAACAGTGGCGCAGGGTGCTGGGTGACAAGGAGTTGTACCGCGAACTCCGGTACCTGTGGCGCGAACGTCGGCTGAGCACGGGCCGGGTGTTCGAGCTCGTCGAGTTCCTCGCCAAGTCCCATCACGAGGCGGGGGAGATCGTCGAGACGATCCGCGATCAACGACTCCTCACTCCGGGTTCGGAGACCGTCTTCTACTCGTACCGGTTCCACTACCAGCCCTACGTCATGCACCTCGTCGCGGAGGCGCTCGGCATGGCGGACCGGGTCCGGATCGCCCGCGGGCACGGCAGCGACCTCTACGAGTTCACCTCACCCAGCGACTACCTCCCGCTGCGGGGGCCATCATCGAATCGCTCGACGGCATCTGCCTCATCGCCCAGCACGGTCTGCGTTATCACGCGGAAGGCCATCCGGAGGCGGTCGAGCGCATGTACATCTCCTACCTCGGCACCAATGACCACGGCCTCGGCGTGGCCCCGTCATCGCGCGAGCCGCTGCGCATCGTGACCTGCTCCAACGTGGTGCCGGTCAAACGACTCGACCGCCTCACCGGCGCGCTCGCCACGATCACCGACCTCCCGATCCACTGGACCCACTTCGGCGACGGGCCGCTCATGGACCGGATGCGGGCTCGCGTCGCCGAGCTGCCGGTAAACATCCAGACCGACATCCGCGGCGAGATCAGCAACGACGGCGTGCTCGCCGAGTACGCGCGGACGCCGTTCCATGTGCTCATCAACGTCAGCGAGTCCGAGGGCATCCCGGTCTCCATGATGGAGGCCAACTCGTTCGGCATCCCCATCATCGGCACCGATGTCGGTGGGGTGGGGGAGATCGTCGAAACGGGCGTCAACGGCATCCTCCTGCCGCAGCTGCCCACGCCGGAGGAGATCGCGAAGGCGATCCGGGCCGTCGCCCGTCTCGACGACGACAGCTACGCCTCCCTGCGCCGCGGAGCGCGGGAAGTGTGGGAGACGAAGTTCGACGCGACGACGAACTACCCACGCTTCGTGAGCGAGTTGCTGTCCTCGACCCAGGATGAGCGGCGTTCCCTTACCGGCTCCAAGCGGTGATCACGCGCGATCCCTGAAGGAAGCAGCGTCAGGGATCGTCTCCCTTACCGAACGGTGTAGCGCTAAGCAGATCCTGTTTGCCGAGTCGCAGTCCGAGTGTCTCCCACGCACGAACTACTCGCAGCCGAAGCCGTCACCGTTTATCTGTAGCCCGAGGGAAGCTGTCCACGGTGTCGACGCGGCCCCGACGACACGCCGACGGGAGGTCAGATCGCGTGATTATCTGTATGTCAGTTTAAGTCTCAGGGGTGTCGACTTTTCGGGCACAACGCTTGGTCGTGGGGGACGGGCGGGTCAGCGCGACGGTGCTTGGGCCGCACGGGGTCGTCGCTGCGGTCGAGGAGTACTTGGCCTTCTTGCAGGATCTGGGGCGTTCTTGGCACACGGTGCGTGGCTACGCCAGTGACTTGGCCATCTACTTCGAATTCCTCGACCGTCGAGGTCTCAACTGGAGCGAGGTCGGGATGCCGGAGATGGCGAGCTTCTCGGCCCACCTGCGTGGCACCAACCGGGCGTATCCCACACCGAACCTTGTCTTGTTGCCCAAGGCAGAGGCGCGTCGTTCGCCGGCGTCGGTGCAGCGGGCGGTGACAGCCGTTTTCGGGTTCTATGACTTCCACGCCGACACGACCATGGGTCAGGTGCTGATGAGGAGCCGTCAACAACGGCTCGGCCTCCGACACCAGATCGGCAGCAATCCCCGGAGGATGGTCGCGGCGAAAGTACCGACGACGATCAAACCCAGCTTGACGGCCGAGGAGTTGGCCGTCGTCATTGGCACCCCGGCGCGGTGGCGCGATCGGCTGTTGTTGGCGCTGATGGGCCTGAACGGGATGCGGGTGGGGGCTGTATTGGGGCTGCGGCATGAGGACATTGGTCTGCGGAAGCGGGTGCTGCGGATCGTGCCACGTGAGGACAATGCCAATCGTGCCCGTGCCAAGCGGCGGTCTCTGCTCACGTTGCCTCTGCACGACTCGGCTGCCGGGTTGTACGTGCGTTACCTCGACGAGGAGTACGGGGACTGGGACAGCGACTATGTCTTCATCAATCTGTGGGCTGGAGAGATCGGATCTCCCATGGCCTACGACAGCGTCCGCGCCTTGGTCGCACGCACGAGTAGGGCTACCGGTATCCCCTTCACCGCCCACGTACTACGGCACACCTTCGCCACGCTCCTTCGTCGTGGGGGTGCCGAGATGGAGGCCGTCAGCCAACTGCTGGGCCACGCCAGTGTCGAGACGACGCGTTCGACCTATGTCCACACCACCGTCGAGGACCTCCGCCGCAACTTGGCTGCGGTAGGGGGCGAGTGAGAGTTGGCCGCGATGATTCAGGCAGCGCTGCACGTAGTCCCGACGCCCGGCGGCGGGCTGGATCCGTATCAGCGGATTCAGGAGAGTCTCCTGCCCCAGTTCAGGATGTCTGTGTATGTGCCCTCCCCGGACGACGTGGCCTTGTGGGGTCGTCCGTGCTCTGTGGAGAACTGCGTCGGCTGGGACTCCCACGGGGAGCCATCTCTGTGTGCACAGCACCGGAAACGGCTCCACTACGCTCGGACGAGCCTCACGTTGCGCGCCGGCGTCGAACGCGGGGAGACCTCACCCGTGAACGATTCGTGGATGAGGGGTATTGGCACGGTGGCCCAGTACCCAACGATCATCCGGGGTTCGACTTCACCGGCATGCCGGAGGCATTGGAGCTGGAGCTGCGTCTCCTGGTCCAAACACGATCCCGGCAGCGGCAGACGTTCCTGCGACGGCATGAGTTCGCGAACATCAAGCGCACCGCGCTGGACGCCGGGCTGGTGTCGCTGCTCGTGCCTCATCTGGCGGTCGAGGATCGGTGGCTGCCAACCACTCCGGTCCCGGACGCCTTCCAGGGTAGCTCGGGGCAGATCCTTGCCCATCTGCGTTTCGCGATCTCTACCGTGGCGGATCTGGGCTGGCCGGTCCCGCTCATGGAACGCGACCGCTGGTATGCCACCGACTTCAACGCGAGCACCGGCCGCGGCAAGACGATCTGCTGGACCGGCTACCTGCAGCAGTGGTTGAAGACGTGGGCCAAGACGTGGGTGCGGACCCGACTCGCAGGGAACTGGAGCTTCAGTACCGCCGTCGCTCACGCAGGCCAGCTGCTGTTCTTCTCCCGTTTCCTGGCAGGCCATCCCGAGATCGCCGGGCCTGCTGACCTTTCCCGAGATCTGCTGCTGGACTACATCGCCTGGATCAAGCGCCTGCCTGATTGCGCCGCGAGTCAACGTCAGGGCTTGGTCAGCACCGTCAAGGTCCTGATCGACGACCATCGCCTCAACGGTTGGGAACCACTGGTCCCCGAGTCGGCGATGCTGCGGCTGGGTGAGCTCCCGCGTCGGGAGGAGATGCTGCCCCGGCCGATCGACGATCACGTGTTGCGACAAATCCTGGCACCATCCAACCTCGCCCTTGCCCGACCGGATCTGCGGACCCAACTGCTGATCCTCAACGGGCATGGGCTGCGCATCGGCAGCCTCGTCGAGCTGACCATCGACTGCCTCGGCGTTGATGCTGACGGTTTCCCGACGCTGCGCTATCGCAACACGAAGAGATTCCGGGAGCGGCTCCACCCGATCCGAGACCCCGACGTCATGACAGCAATCCGTGACCAGCAGCAGCGAGCGCGGCGGCGTCACTCCGACACACCATGGCTCTTCCCAGCGAGCATGGGCAACGCTCTGCGGCAGCGCCACAGCACCGCGACGGCTGTGAGGGCCGCCTTCAACGACTACCTGAAGCGGATCAACACCGTCGATAGCGAGGGCCGTCCCGCACATGTCACACCCCACCAGTTCCGCCATACCTTCGGAACCCGGGAGCTGAACAATGGCGCGCCGCAAGAAGTAGTCCAAGAGCTGCTGGACCACGACGACCCCACCATGACGCGCGGCTACGCTCGCCTGAGCGGGCAGCGGTTGAGGCAGGAGTTCGTCGCGGCGGCCCGGTTCTCCGCCGACGGCGAGCGCCTCCAAACATTGCTGCCCGACAGCCCTCTTACCGATGTTGCCTGGATGAAGGAACGGCTGAACCGGGCCAGGGTGACGCTGCCCAACGGGTACTGCGCCCTGCCGCTGCAGCAGACCTGCGAGGTCCAGAACGCTTGCCTCGACTGCACCGACTACTTCGTCACGACCCCCGAGTTCCTCCCCGCACACGAAGCGCAGCGGGACCGCACACTCAGCCTCATCGAAGCTGCTGAAGCTGCCGGGCACAGCAGAACGGCGGAGAAGAACAGGACCGTGCTGGTCAAGCTCGACACACTCATCCAATCGTTGAGGAGTGCCCCATGATCCCCGCCCTTGAGCAGTACCGTCGCAAGCGGCATGAAGACATGACAGCCTCGGTGACACGGGCACTGCGTGAACTGGATGAGGCCGGAGCGCCGATCAATTTCAGCAGCGTCGCGTCCTCGGCGGGCGTGTCCAGGCAGTGGCTCTACGACAGCCCGTTTCGAGCCGAGATCCAAGCCCTGCGCACCCGCTCGTCCTTCCCGGGCGGCCCGAAGGCCCATTCCGTGCGAGAGGCAGCCTCCGAAGCCTCCCGGCGCACCCAGAACCACGCATTGCGTCAACGTCTGAAAGAGCTCCGTGACGAGAACCGAGCGTTACGGAAGGACCTCGAGCGCGCCTTGGGCGGACTGCGCCGCTGACCCATTCCAGTCCACAACCTCCTCGCATCGATCAATGTCTATATGATGAAGATGTTCCGACTTGCAAACCTTGGAAAGGGAGGGTCGATGCCTGAGTCCATCAAACCCAATCTGTTGTTCGTGTGCGTGAAGAACGGCGGCAAGTCGCAGATGGCCGCGGCCCTGGCGCGCCAGATCGGGGGCGACGCCGTCGACGTCTCATCGGCCGGCACCAAACCCGGTTCGAGCCTCAACCAGCAGTCCATCGACTCCCTGGCGGAGGTCGGGGCCGACATGGGAGACGAAACTCCCAAGCTGTTCACCGACGAGATGCTGCGCGTGGCCACGCACGTGGTCGTCGTTGGCACCGAAGCGCAGGTCAAGCCCGTCGAGGGGATGACCGCGGAGGTACGCACGTGGGACGTCGACGAGCCCAGCTTGCGTGGTATCGAGGGTGAGGAGCGGATGCGACTCGTTCGGGAGGACATCTCCCGGCGCGTCATCGACCTGGTCCTGGAGGTGA
>JAAYZP010000411.1 GCA_012514785.1 Propionibacterium sp.
ACTGGCCCGGCGCCGGCATCGCGCGCCGCGGCACACGCGCGTGGCGGGTGCAGGTGCTTGTCGTCGGCGTGGGCGTCGGTCTCGGCATGACGCTGCTGGGTGCGGCGCGCCTGCTGGAGCACGTCGCCGGCGTCGCGCGGGAGCCGACGCCGGCGGTCGGCATCGCGCTGGCGCTCGTGGGTCTGCTCGTGTGGGGCTACCACGCACTCCTCGCCCGCGACGACGACGCCGCCCGCCACGGCCTCCCGTACCTGGTGGCCGGGATGGCGCTGGTGTTCGCCTGCGTCGGTGTGGTCGTCGCGGTGGACGAGCCGTGGCGGGGGCTGGCGATGCTGCTCCCGGGCATGGCGCTGTGGTGGCCGGGGTGGCGTGCCGCGCGCCCCGGGCGGGGTCGTCGGACCTACCTGGCGGTGATGCTCGGGAGCGCCACCCTGGCCGCCGCCGGCGCCCTGATCTGGCTGGCGCGCATGCTGTTGCTCCACCTCGTGGGCGAGGGAGCGCGGGCGGGCTCTGGGCTGGGTGAGGCGGTGGCGACGCTCGGCGTCGCGGCGCTCGTCGCCGGGTCCCACGCCTGGTGGTGGCGCCGGGACAAGGCCTCGGCCCCGCCGGCGCCCGAGGCCGTGGGCCCGCGTTCCGCGGTGCTCATCGGCGCCTTCCCCGACGACGCGGGGCCTCTGCTGGCCGAGGCCACCGGGGCCCGTGTGGAGACGCTCACCGTCCTGGACGAGGACCCGATCACGGCGGATATCGGCGCTCTGGCCGAGCAGCTGCGCGCCTACCCCGGGGACGACGTCGTCGTCATGGCGGAGCCGTCGGGCACCCGGATCATGCGGATCGGGCGATAGCCAGGCCCGGATCCTCCAGCACCGCCGCCAGCACCTCACGGGTGGCCTTCGAGCGGTTCTGGGTGAAGAACTGGAGTCCGGGGGCGCCACCGGCGATGAGGTCCTTGCACATGTCGATGGTGTGCTGCAGGCCGATGGAGCGCACGTCCGCCGGGTCCGCGGCGCGAAGCCTGTCGACGAAGCTCGCGGGCAGTGGCTGCCCCGACAGGTCCTGGAAGCGCTCGATCTGCGTGATCACCGTCAGCGGCATGAGGCCGGCGATGATCGGCACGTCGCAGCCCATGCCCCGTACACGCTCCACGAGGTCGAAGTAGTCCTGCGTCTCGAAGAACAGCTGGGTGATGGCGAACTCGGCGCCGGCCTCCACCTTGCCGAGCAGGATCCGCGCGTCCACGTCGGGATCGTTCGAGTCGGGGTGCGGCTGCACGAAGGCGGCGACGCCGACGCAGAAGTCACCCTCGTTCTTCACGAACTCGACGAGCTCCGTGGCGTTGCGCAGCCCGTCGGGGTGCGGCTCCCACTCCCCACCGCCGGGCATGTCGCCCCGGATCGCGAGGATGTTCGTGACGCCGGCGTCCGCGTACTCGTGCAGCGCCGCCGCGATATCGGCCTTCGACTGGGCCACGCAGGTGAGGTGCCCCACCGTCATCGGGTTGCCGATGGCCGCGATCTTGCGCGTGGCGTGGATGGTGCGGTCGCGTCGCGACCCGGTGGCGCCGTAGGTGACGGAGACGAAGTCCGGGCCCAGCGGCGCCAGCGCTTCCACGGCGCGCAGCAGGACCGGCTCTTCCTCCTCGGTGCGGGGCGGGAAGAACTCGAACGAGAACAGCGGTCCGCGGGCGCGTTCGAGCAGCTCCCCCACCGTCGAGGGCTTCGTCAATGGCATGCTGGCCAGCATAGGGACTTGCTGGGAAGCACCCACTAGGCTTGGTCCATGCTTCGAGACTTCGATCCCGCCGATCCTCTGTCCTCCGAGTTCCTGACCAACGTCGGCGAAACGATAGCCACGTTCCTGGATGACCAGCAGCAGTTGCTGGACGAGGTCGGCACCTCGGAGCTGATGGGCATCGGGCGCGAGTACGCGACGGGCGGCAAGCGGCTGCGCCCCGGGTTCTGCTTCTGGTCGCACCGCGCCGCGGGCGGCGACAGCGCCCAGGACCCGGCGGTCCTCCAGGTGGCGGCCTCGCTCGACCTCCTGCACAGCTCCGCGCTCGTGCACGACGACCTGATCGACGCCGCCGACACCCGCCGCGGCAACCCCGCCGCGCACAAGCGTTACGAGGCGCTCCACGCGAAACGCCGTGGGCGCGGCAGCGCCACCGACTTCGGCGCATCGGCGTCGGTGCTGCTGGGCGACATGCTGCTCATGTGGAGCGCGGAGATGTTCGACCG
>JAAYZP010000412.1 GCA_012514785.1 Propionibacterium sp.
CACCACACACTCCGGAGTTCGCCCGCTACACCACGCTCCCCGAGGCCCTGGGTGCGGTGGAGGAAGCTGCCGTAGGGCTGGCGGGCGCAGCCGCGGACTGGCTGGCTGATCCGGTGCTTCGCGAACGGGCGCAGGAGGAGTTCGACGCGCGAGGCCCGGCGGTCAGGTGGGAGGAGTGAAGCAGGCCGTCCGGGGCGGCGTGTGGAGGTACGTTCGCATCAGGCTGCGCGGGCCGGTCAGAGGCCGCGCTCCAGGCCGTCGGCCGTCGCGCGAATCGCGTCCGCGCTGGCACGCAGGGCCGTGAGCTCGTCCCCGGAGACCGGCAGCTCCAGCTGGCGCCCCGCGCCGGCCGCGCTCACCACCGTCGGCACCGACATGCACATGCCCGACATCCCGTACCAGCCGTCCAGCTCCTTCGAGACCGGCATGATCGTGTGCTCGTCGCGGAGGATGGCGCGCACGATCTGCGTGCCGGCCAGCCCGATCGCGTAGTTCGTCGCGCCCTTGCCCGCGATCACCTCGTAGGCGGCGCCCACGACGCGGTGCGCGATCTCCTCGCGCTTGGCGCGGCCCAGCCGGCCCGTCTCCTTCTCCCAATCGAGCAGCGGGACGCCGCCGATCGTGGCCGAGCTCCACACCGGGATCTCTGTGTCGCCGTGCTCGCCGAGGACGTACGCGTGGACGTTGCTGACCGCGACGTTGCACTCGGCCGCGATCAGCTGCCTCAGCCGCGAGGAGTCCAGCACGGTGCCGGAGCCGATGACGCGCTCCGGCGGCAGGTCGCTGATCTTGAGCGCGGCGTGGGTGGTGACGTCGACGGGGTTGGTCACCATGAGGAAGATCGCGTCGGGGGAGCGCTCCACCAGCGGAGGGATCATGTTGGCCATCAGCCGCACCGTCGACTCGGCCAGGTCCATCCGGGTCTGGCCGGGCTGCTGCTTCGCGCCGGCGGTGACGACGACGACGTCGGAGTTCTCCGTGACGGCGACGTCGGACGACCCCTGGATGACGGATTCGGGGAAGAATTGGCTGCCGTGCACGAGGTCGAGGGCCTCGGCCTGGACCTTGGCTTCGTTGATGTCCTGGAGCACGACGTGGCGGGCGACCCCGCGCATCAATGCGGCGTAGGCCATGGACGAGCCGACGGCCCCCGCTCCGACGATGGAAATCTTGGCGCCTTCTCGCTGTACGTTCATGGTGATGAGTCTGCCAGGGTTCTGCGCCCGGCATGCCCTAGATTCGGGCGCATGAGAATGGTGTTGGCCGGATTGCTCGCGACGATGCTCCTCGCCGGCTGCGCGGGCGCCGACGTCGACCCCGCGCCCAGCGCCACCCCCACGCCCACCCCGGAGCCGGCGAGCGATGTCTGCGAGGGCACGGTCCACTGGTCCGCAGGCTCGATGGCTCCGCCGCACAGCCACTCGTGGGAGTTGACCCTGGCCGGCGACACAGCAGACTTCGTCGTCTCGCCCTCCTTCACGGGGGAGGAGAGCTACCGCGACGAGGGGTTCGCCGTCGACGAGGACGCCGCCCGGGACCTCTGCCTGGCGTTCGCGGAGGTCGCGGACGAGGGAGAGGACCGCCAGATGGATGGTGGCCCGACCCTCACGTGGGACCTCGGCCGCCACAGCGGGTACTCGACGGTGCCCTCCAGCTTCGGCGAGGCCCGGGACCGCGCCGTCGACGTCATCGGGCAGGACCGGTTCGACGAAGGGATCGCCGCCTACGAGGCATGGCGCGACGCCCAGGACGGCTGAACGGCCCCTCGCTGCGGGCGAGCGACAACGCCGCTCGTGGCGGTATAGCTACCATGAGCGGCGTTGTCGCACGCTGTGGGAGGGAGGAACTGATGAGTCGCTCGACGGTGGCCGGCTTCACGTTCGTGATCCTCTCCGCCTTCTTCTTCGCCGTCTCCGGGCCCATCGCGAAGTCGCTCTACGCCGTCGGCTGGAGTCCTGGTGCCGTCGTGCTGATCCGCCTGATCGGTTCCGCGGTGCTGCTCGTGATCCCGACGATCGTCACCCTCCGCGGCCGCTGGGCCGAGGTCCGGGAGCACTGGAAGCTGCTCGTCGTCTACGGCGTCGTCGCCATGGCCGGCATGCAGGGCACCTACTTCGTCGCCGTCGACCACCTGAGCGTGGCGGTGGCGCTGCTGCTGCAGATGATGGGTGCGCCGTTGATCATCGTCTTCTGGCTCTGGGCGCGCACGAAGCGGCGGCCGGCGGCGGTCACCTTCGTGGGTGTGGCCGTCGCGCTGATCGGCGTCGTGCTCGTGCTCGACCTGCGCGGCGCCACGCTCAGCATGTTCGGCGTCGTCATGGCGCTCGCCTCGGCCGCTTGCCTCGCCGTCTACTTCTTCGTCTCCTCCAGCCAGTCGCACGCGATCCCACCCATCGCGTTCACCGGGCTCGGCATGTGGGTGGGCGCGGCGACCATCGGCGTCGCGAACCTCACCCAGCTCATGCCGGGACGCTACGTCGTGGCCGACGCCGACTTCGCCGGCGCCCAGATCTCGTGGGCGGTGCCGATCGCGCTGCTGGTGGTGGGCACGGTCGGTGCCTACGTCTGCGGGATCATCGGGCTGCGCTACATCGGCGCGACGGTGGGCTCGTTCCTCAACCTCGTCGAGGTGCCGTTCTCCGCCGTCGCCGCGTGGCTCATCGTGTCCGAGGAGCTCACCGTCATGCAGATCGTGGGCGGGGTGGTGATCCTGCTGGGGACGGTGTTCGTGAAGAGGGGCGACGTGCGCTCGCCGCACGAGGCGGCGGGCCTCCCCGCAGCGGAACGCACGTGAGGCTCCGAGGAAAGTCTTCAATATCGACCACTCGTTGTGCCAGCAAAGGTTTGCTGCTGCCCGTGAGCGCATCGAGTGGCAAGGAATGAAGTTTTCGGCCGAATCCGCCCCACCGACGACGATGCGGCCCGCGGCCGGAGCCGGGGGCCGCATCGCGGTCGGGAACTACTTCTCGTCGATGAGCTGCAGCGCCACGTGCCACAGCTCGTCGTGCACCGCACCCGGCACCTTGCTGCCGAGCGAGCGCAGCCAGCGACGGATGCGCGGGAGCTCATCCTTCCACTCCTGCTCTTGGTACGACGTGACCTCCCGCAGCACCTCGGGGTCGATGTCGAGGCCCTCGGTGTCGAGGTCGCCCTCGACCGGCAGCAGGCCGGCGGGGGTGTCGACGGCGTCGACGTTGCCCTCGATGCGGTCCACCATCCACTTCAGCACGCGCGAGTTCTCGCCGAAGCCCGGCCACATGAACTTGCCGTCCGCGTCGCGGCGGAACCAGTTGACGTAGAAGATCTTCGGGAGCTTCTCCGGCTCGGTCCGCTCGCCGATGTTGATCCAGTGCTGCAGGTAGTCACCGACGTGGTAGCCGATGAACGGCAGCATGGCCATCGGGTCGCGGCGCAGCACGCCGACGGCGCCCTTCGCCGCAGCCGTGGTCTCCGACGAGCAGGTGGCGCCCATGAAGACACCGTGCTGCCAGTTGCGCGACTGCGCCACCAGCGGGATCGTGTTCTCGCGGCGGCCGCCGAACACGATGGCGTCGACGGGGACGCCGCGCGGGTCGTCGTACTCCGGAGCGATCGTCGGGATCTGGCGGATCGGGGTGCAGAACCGGCTGTTCGGGTGCGCGGCCTTCTCGCCCTTGCGGCCGCCCTCGGGGCCGTGCTCGGGGGTCCAGGAGCGGCCCTTCCAGTCGGTCAGGTGCGACGGCGTGTCATCCGTCATGCCCTCCCACCACACGTCGCCGTCGTCGGTGAGGGCGACGTTGGTGAACACCGTGTTGCCCGCGTTGACGGCGGCCATGGCGTTCGGGTTGGTGCTCTCGCCGGTGCCCGGCGCGACGCCGAACATGCCGTCCTCGGGGTTGATCGCCCAGAGGCGGCCGTCGTCGCGGAACCGCATCCAGACGATGTCGTCGCCGATGGTCTCGGCCTTCCATCCGGGGATGGTTGGCGTGATCATGGCGAGGTTCGTCTTGCCGCACGCCGACGGGAACGCCGCGGCGATGTTGTACGACTTGCCCTCGGGCGAGGTGAGCTTCAGCAGCAGCATGTGCTCCGCCAGCCAGCCCTCGTCGCGGCCCATCACGGAGGCGATGCGCAGCGCGTAGCACTTCTTGCCGAGCAGCGAGTTGCCGCCGTAGCCGGAGCCGTAGCTCCAGATCATCCGCTCCTCGGGGAAGTGGACGATGTACTTCACGTCGTTGCACGGCCACGGCACGTCGGTGACGCCCTCGTTCAGCGGCATGCCCACGGAGTGGAGCGCGGGCACGAAGAAGGCTTCCTTCTCCTCCATCGCCCTGAGCGGGGCCTCGCCCATGCGGGTCATGATGCGCATGGAGAGCACGACGTAGGCCGAGTCGGTGATCTCGACGCCGAACTTCGGGTCGTCGGCCTCGATGTGGCCCATGCAGAACGGGACGACGTACATCGTCCGGCCCACCATGCAGCCGTCGTACAGCTTGCTCATGATGGCCTTCATCTGGTCCGGGTCCATCCAGTTGTTGGTGGGGCCGGCGTCGTTCTCGTCCTCCGAGCAGATGAAGGTCTGGTCCTCCACGCGGGCGACGTCGTCCGGATCGGTGACGGCGTAGACGGAGTTGGGCTTCTCGTCGTCGTCGAGGCGCTGGACCGCGCCGCTGGCGACGAGCTGGTCCACCAGCGACTGGTACTCCTCGTCCGAGCCATCACAGAAGTGGATGGCGGCGGGCTTGGTGAGGGCGGCGACTTCGTCGACCCAGCGGATGATCTCCGGGTGGGTCGGCACGCGGCCGGTGGTGGGTAGCTGGGACAGGGTATCGGTTGACGCGAGGATAGGCGCGTTCATTCCACTCCTTTGGGGCGCGACTAGCGGGTTATACCACGCACTCTAGACCCGTTGTCAGGGGGTAGTGAAATCCGCAACTGTCCATGTCTTGACATCAGACGTCCTGTCGTGCAAGCGGAAAAGGACTTCTCTACCCGTCGAGATCGAGCAGCACCTGCCAGCGGGCGGGTGCCTTGCCGTGGGCCCGGAGGGTAGTCCGGTAGCGGTGGCGGGCCGCGAGGTTGCGGCGCACCTCGTCGGCCACCCGCGACAGGAAGACGCCCCGGTAGCGCTGGTCCAGCAGCGTCGAGGCGGCGAACGACACCCCGGAGAACAGTGCGAGCACGAGACAGACGCGGAACATCGCGTGGTCCATCGGCAGCCCGATGCCGACGAACGTCAGCTGGGCAGGCGCGGCGCCGCTCCAGCGCTCGATGAGTTCCGGGGTGAGCGCGATGGCGCCGAAGATGGCGAATACCGTGAAGGTGAGCACGACGAACGCCGCGATCTGCACCGCCTGCACGGACATCGAGACGGTCACGAGGTTGAACCGCTCACCCAGCGAGAGCTTGTTGCGGGTGGGTTCGACGCCGTGGAACGGGGTGTCGGCGAGCAGCTCGTCGGCGTCGTCGTCGGTGTCCTCGTCGTCGAGCATGTCCACGGTGGCGGGCAGCACGATGAGCAGGATGAGCCCGACGAGGAACAGCCCCAGCCACCACATCCGGGTCTTGCTGATCACGGCGGCGATCTGCCACAGCTCGCCGGTGAAGAACGCGAGCAGCACGGTGAGCAGCAGCAACGGCAGGATGCGCGCCACCGCCGGGATGGCGGCCGTCAGCTCGTGGAAGCTGCGGCGCGCCGCCCACCCGACGATCCGGTCCAGCTCCAGGAACGCCAGGAGTGCGGCGAGCACGAGCAGCAGCAGCCGGGTGCCGATGGGCACGTGGAGGCCGAAGCCGACGTCGACCACCGCGGCCGCGATACTGAGGCCCGCCAGCCAGACGAGCACGATGACCGCGCCCAGCGTGAGACGCCAGGTGAGACTGAGGCGACGTTGCAGCCTCCCGTAGGCGATGCCCGCAGGGATCGCGAGCATGGCGACGACTGCGGCGGTGATCAGGGCGGTCAGCACACCGGGGTGCCGGATGAGTTCGAAGAGCGGGATCACCTCGTCGACGGAGATCGCGGCGTCGGCGATCAGGAGCGCGGTGGCGAGCAGCGCGAACGTGATGAGCACCGCGGAGGTGCGGGGGAGTAGGCCCTGGACGCGTCGTCGCGCGGGTACGACGAACGGCAGTCCGCTGGCGCGTAGCCAGTCCTCCTGCGCGGTGAGCGTGTTCATCGGCACGAGCATAGGGCTTCGCTGGCTCCCGCTCGGGGAGTCCGTCACGGGCCGAGGAGCGCCAAGGGGACCACGGCCACGCCATCGCGGCGTCGGTAGGCGGTCGTGCCCGTCGACACGACGATGCGGTCGATGAGCTGGTCGCCCAAGCGGCCCTGGAGCCAGTGCAGGTGGCGTACATCGCGATCGTCGGCCGTCGGTGCGAGTTTCACCTCGACAGCGATGATGCGACCGTCGCGACCTTGGAGGATGAGGTCGATCTCCCGATCGCCGCGGTGGGTGCGGAGGTGGCGCACCTCCAACCGCAGCGCGGTGGCGTAGACACGCAGGCTCAGTGTCACCAGCGATTCGAACAGGGCTCCGAACATCGGCCCGTCGCGGAGCTTGCGCAGTCCAGCATCGACGTCGCCACTCCCGCTGGCCAGCACCAAGCCGTCGGCGTCGGTGCCCAGCAGACTCGCTGCGAACGCTGGGTCCGCGAGGTGATGCTTGGGGGACTGCATCACCTGCGTGAGCCTGGTACCGGCGGGACTCCAGGCCGGAAGTTCGTCCAGCAGCCAGAGTCGTGCGAGAACGTCGCGAAACGCTGCGATGGTGGCCTTGCTCGGGAGCTGTTCCCGGGACGCCGCTCCTGCGATCGACGTCAACGAGGCCGTGCTCGACGTCGCCGCGGCGTACGGACGGAGCCACGCCCTGACTGCGGCAGGTTGCCGATGGAGGCCGCCGAGTTCGGGGACGTCATGCGCGATGGCGTACTCCAGGTAGTCGGCGATCACATCCAGCCGCAGCGATGCCGGTTCCGTGCGGACGGCGGGGAACCCGGAGGCGACGATCTCTTCGGCATAGTCACGCAGCGTCACCGGGGTGTGACCACCGATATCGCGCTCACCGTCCCAGAGCGCAGCAAGACTCACGGTGGGCTCATCGAGCTGACGTTCGGCGAATGAGAGCGGGCGCATCCGCAGGCGTAGGAAGCGGGCGGCCCCCGGGTGGAGCCGGGCATCGCCCAGATCGGCGCTGCCTGTCAGGATGAACCGTCCGGGGCGGGGCTCGTCATCCACCAGCCGACGCACGGTGTCCCAGACCGGAGGGTCCAACTGCCATTCGTCGATCAGGGCCGGGGGATCGAGCGAGCGCAGGTATCCGGCGCGGTCTGCGCCCAGAATTGCCGCCGTCGCAGGGTCGTCCAAGCGGACCTTGCTCTTCGCCACGCGGGAGGCCGTGGCGGTCTTCCCGACGGCTCGGGGGCCCTCGATCGAGACGGCGCGGGTCCCTTGCAAGTATTCCGCGAGTTGTTCATCCACAATCCTCGGGATGTATTCCACAGAGCCCTCCTGGCCATGTCGGGAGAGGACCAAACGATGCTTTGAACCGTTTCGTCCCGCTTTTCTATCCCATTTCGTTGCTTGATTTTAGCCCATTTCGCCGATGAATTTTAGTCCATTTCGTCGGATCGAGCTCTTCCGGATCGATCGCGTAGGCTGGCCGCCATGTACGTCGCCAACCACTTCCGCCTGCCCGACGACCGCATCGAGGTGCTGCTGAAGTCGGTCCGTCCGGGCAACTTCGTCACGGTCCACGACGACGGCCCCGTCGCCACGTTCGCGCCCTTCCACCTGGAGGAGCGCGCCTCCGGCCGCGTGCTCGTCACGCACCTGGTGCGCAACAACCCCCAGGTGCGGGAGAAGCCGATCGGCCCCGCGATGGCGATCCTCGACATCACCGACGCCTACGTCTCGCCGCTGTGGTACGCCACCAACAGCGACCTGCCCAACGTCCCCACCTGGGACTACGTCACCATCCACGTCTGGGGTCGTCCCAGCTTCGACTTCGAGCCCGTGGGCGCGCTCGAGGCCGCCCGGCAGCTGACGCTGCGCATGGAGGGCCCCGAGGTGCTGGAGATGGTGGGGGACCAGAAACTGCAGCGCATGGCGCGGGCCATCGTCGGCGTCGAGATCGCGATCGAGAAGATCGAGGGCAAGGCGAAGATGAGCCAGAACCGCCACCCCGACGACGTCCGCAGCCTCATCGCGCGCTTCGACGAGTACGGGCCCAGGGAGGTGGCCGACTACCTGCGCGAGGTGAGCCTGCCGTACGCGGAGGCGCGCTTCGGCGAGATCGAGCGGATCGGCGCCGAACATCGGCTCCCCACCTTCGGAGCCGGCACACGGAGCTGACGGCTCCCCTAGAATCACCCGCATGGCTTCGAGGCGGACGGCGTGGGTGCTCGTCGTCGCGTTCGTAGTCCTGGCGATCGCCGCGGTCGGCGCGTCCAGCTCGCTTCCGCCGCTGCTCCAGCTCCCCGACGGCGAGGCCGGCGGCCCAGAGATCATGCTCCCTACCCAGGACCCCGAACTCGAGATCGAGGAGGGCCTCGACGAGCAGCCCGAGCTACCCGGGATGCCCTCCATCCCCGGTTGGCTCACCGACGCGCTCTGGGCCGTGCTCCTGTTCATCGCCGTCCCGACGCTGATCTGGGCGATCTGGCGGATCATCGAGGCCCAGCTCGCCATCCGCGCACGCACTGCGAAGACCCCGAACATCCGCTTCACGGAGGTGGGCGACGTCGTCGACGCCGAACAGCTCGCCGAGTCGTTCGCCGACGCCCTCACCTCGCTCCGGCAGGGGGTGGACGTCGACGAGGCGATCCTCGGCTGCTGGCGACGTATGGAGTCGCTGGTGGCGCAGACCGGCGTCGTCCGGGCGCCTACGCAAACCTCCACGGAGTTCACCGTCGACGTGTTGGCGCACACCTCCGCCGACCAGGACGCGCTCGAACGCCTCGCCGACCTCTACCGCCGCGCCGCCTTCTCCGACCACGAGCTGGGTGACGCCCACCGCGACGACGCCGTCGCCTCGCTCGAAACCCTGCACGCTTCGCTGACGGCGGAGGCCCGATGAAGCGCGGACTCCTGCCCTACCTGCTCGGCGCCGCCGCCATCGCGCTGGTGCCGATGGTGGTCCTCGGGCTCACCGACGTCCGGGTCCCCGTGGTCCCCTGGATGCTGGCCGCGCTGCTCGCCGGGGTGATCTGGTGGGCGTTCGCGGGCGACGGGCCGTCGCGGCGGTCCGCGAACTGGCAGGCGCCGCGCCCCGACCCGCAGCCCATGCGCTTCACCGCCGACCTGCGCACGCGACGCGTGGTCACGATGGTGGTCGACGCGCAGCCCTCCAAGGGCTTCACGGGTGTCGCGCTCACCAACACGCTCGCCGCGCGCGCCCGCTCCCGCCTCGTCCGCAACCACGGACTGCCCGACGACGACCCCCTCGCCCACGCCGGCCACCTGCTCAGCCCCCAGCTGCTCGACTACCTACGGCGCGCCGGCACCGACGACACCCAGACCGTCTCCCCGCGCACCCTGCGCATCTACCTGAAGGAAATCGAAGCCCTGTGAGCACCACACCCGACCCGCTGCCCATCGCCGAAGCCGGCGCGCTCGCCGGCGCGGTCCTCGACCAGGTCGACCGCGCGCTCGTCGGCAAACGCGACGAGATGACGCTGGTCCTGGCCGGCATCCTCGCCGGCGGCCACGTGCTGCTCGAGGACCTCCCCGGGCTCGGCAAGACGCTCGCCGCCCGCACCCTCGCCCAGGCGCTCGGGCTCGAGTTCACGCGCGCCCAATTCACCCCCGACCTGCTGCCCGCCGACCTCACCGGCAGCTGGATCTACGACCAGACCAAGGGCGAGTTCGCGTTCCGCGAGGGCCCCATCTTCACCGGGCTGCTGCTCGCCGACGAGATCAACCGCACCCCGCCGAAGACCCAGTCCGCGCTGCTGGAGTCGATGCAGGAGCGGCAGGTCACCGTCGAGGGCACGACGTTCCAGCTCCCGCGCCCGTTCCACGTGCTCGCCACCGCCAACCCCATCGAGCACGAGGGCACCTACCCGCTGCCCGAGGCGCAGCTCGACCGCTTCCTGCTGCGCCTCAGCTTCGGCTACCCGGACCCGGACGAGGAATGGGACGTGCTGGCACGCCGCGTCCACCGTAAACAGGAGGACCAGCGCGTCGACGCCGTCTGCACCCCCGATCGCCTGCTCGCCATGCAGGCATCCGCCGAGGAGATCCACGTCAGCGACGCCGTCGGGCGCTACGCCGTCGACCTCGCCCGCGCCACCCGCGACCACGGCGACGCCCTCGTCGGAGCCTCCCCGCGCGGCTCGCTCGCGCTCCTGCTCTGCTCCCGCGCGCTCGCGCTGATCGACGGCCGCGACTACGTGCTGCCCGACGACGTCAAACGCCTAGCCAAACCCGCACTGGTGCACCGCATCACCATCCGCCCGGAGCTGTGGATGAGCGACGCCAGCCCGACGCGCATCGTCGAGAGCGTGCTGGCGACGGTGCCCGTGCCGGATGCGCAGGAGGTCGGTTGAGCCCCGCCCCGAGCCTCACCCGCGCCTGGTGGTTCGCCCTGCTGCTGGGCGTGCCCGCCGTGCTGTTCGGACGCCCCGACCTGCTCGTGCTCGCGGTGCCGTTCGTCGTCCACGTGGCCTGGGCGTGGGCCCGCCGGCCCGCGCCGGTCGACGAACCCGTCACCGGTCCGCGGACGGCCGCCTTGGCCGAGGGCGACGCCGCGCTGCTCACGGTGCGCACCGGGCACCCGGGCGCGTTCACCGCGGTGCAGTTCGACGGCGGCCGCCGGATGGACTTCCACCCCGCCCACGGCACCGCCGTGAGCGCCGACGGTGAGGTCGTCGTCGCCGCCACCCCCGACCGGTGGGGGCGCTACCGGCTGGCCCCACCCGTCGTCGCGGTCACCGACGCCAGCGGCGCCTGGCGCGACGTCGTCGAGGGCGACGAGGTGGTGCTCACCGTCCGGCCCGACGTGCAGCGACTCCAGGGTGGCACCGGCGTCACCCGCCCCGTCGGCATCAGCGGTATCCACCGTTCGCGGGACCGCGGCGACGGCACCGACCTCGCCGACATCCGCGAGTTCGTCCCCGGCGACCGCCTGAAACGCATCAACTGGCGCGTCTCCTCCCGCACCGGCAGCCTGCACGTGAACTCCATGTTCGTCGAGCGCGACACCGACGTGCTCATCGTCGTCGACACCCTCACCGAATACTCGTCCGGTCTACGCGAGGCTTCCACGAGCCTCGACCAGATCGCCCGCGCACTCACCGCCATCACCGCGCACTACGTCGCCTTCGGCGACCGGGTCGCGATCCACGACCTCGGCGGGCGCATCCGCAGCCTGCGGGGCGGCTCCGGCCCGCGCCAGGCGCAGGCCGTGCTCAGCGCGCTCGCACTCACCGACCGCGGCGGGCAGGAGGAGCGCACGTTCCGCCGAGTGCCCCACGTGGGCGGCGGCACGCTCGTGTTCTTCCTCTCCCCGCTGCTCGACGCGCCCGTCCGCGACGAGCTCGTCCGGGTGCGGCAGCTGGGCGGGGAGGTGGTCGGCGTCGACACGCTGCCCGAGGAGCTCGGCCGCACCGCGGGTATCAAGGACTACCGCCCCGACACGTTCCTCGGCGAGGCGTGGGTGCTGCGCCGACTCGAACGCGACGACGCCCTCGCCCGCATGCAGGAGCTCGGGATCCCGGTCACGCCGTGGCGGGGCCCCGGCAGCCTCGCCAGCGTGCTGCGGGCGATGGAGGCGGCGCGGAGTGCGCCGAGGATCGCATGAGGGACCTCGCCTCCACCATCGCCGACGCCACCCACGCGCTGCGCGCGACCACCGGCGCGCAGTGGGCGCTTCGCGCACTCACGCTCGCGGCCGCCGCGGGCGCCGCGGCCCTGTGCTGGGTGTGGTTCCCGTTCGGCTACGCGCCGGCCATGCTCGGCCTCGTCGTCGTGCTCGGGCTGGCGAGCGTCGTGCGGCCCGATTCGCTGGCGCCCGTCCTGACGATCGCCGCCGTACTGCTCTGGTGGATCGTCGGCGGCGGCGAAGCCACCTGGTGGCGGCCCGTGGTCGTGGCGTTGCTGGTGGCCGTGTTCCACTTCGGCATCGCGCTCGCCGCGGCCGCGCCGCCCTGGTCGCACGGCGACGCGGGCGTGCTGCGACGGTGGCTCGCGTCGTCGGGCACCTACCTGGGCCTGACGGCGCTGGGGCTGGGGGTCGTCGTCGGCGCGGCGTCACTGGGCGGCGGGGGCATGACCTGGGTGGTGGCCGGGGCGCTGACGCTGCTGGCGGCAGCTGTGGTCGTCGCAAGGTCCTTGCGTGAGTGAGCCGGGTCGACGCCGAGCGATCGGCCAGCGGTTCAAGCTCCTGGCAAGATTGTTATCCAATCGTTATTGAATTTTCACGAAAGCGCGGTCGATTCCTGATTGGGTAGTGGCCGGGGGAACCCCGTCCTAGTCAACCCGCAATTAAGGAGCCCAACGATGAGCTCACTCGTGCTCATGGTCATCGGCCTGGTCATCTTCGCCTTCGGCTACCTCGTGTACTCGAAGTTCCTGGCGACGAAGATCTACAAACTGGACGACAAGTTCCAGACACCCGCGCACGAACTCAACGACGGCATCGACTACGTGCCGACGAACAAGTTCATCCTCTGGGGGCACCACTTCACTTCTGTGGCCGGCGCCGCGCCGATCGTCGGGCCCGCCGTCGCGATCATCTGGGGCTGGCTGCCCGCGTTCCTCTGGGTGACGCTGGGCACCGTCTTCTTCGCGGGCATGCACGATCTGGGAGCGCTGTGGGCATCGCAGCGCAACAAGGGCCGCTCGATCGGTTCCCTCTCCGCCCGCTACATCGGCCGCCGCGGCTCCTACCTGTTCCTCATCGTGATCTTCCTGGTGCTGCTCATGGTCGTGACCGCGTTCGCCGTGGTCATCACCGGCTTGCTGATCAGCACGCCCAGTTCGGTCATCCCGGCCTGGGGCGCGATCATCGTCGCGGTCCTCGTCGGCATCGCCATCTACCGCCTGAAGTGGCGCCTGCTGCCGGTGACCGTCGTCGGTGTCGTCGTGCTGTACGCGCTGATCGTGGTCGGCGACCGCGTGCCCGTCGTGCTCCCGGAGGACTTCCTCGGCATCGGCCCGGCCGCGTTCTGGATCATCGTGCTGTTCATCTACGGCGGCCTTGCCTCGGTCCTGCCCGTCTGGCTCCTGCTGCAGCCGCGTGACTACATCAACGGCGTCCAGCTCTTCGTCGGCCTGGCACTGCTGTACGGCTCGGTGCTGATCGGCACCATCCTCGGGGCCGACTCCACGAACATCGTCGCGCCCATGATCAACAACGCCGTCCCCGACGGCACCCCGAGCATCTTCCCGCTGCTGTTCGTCA
>JAAYZP010000413.1 GCA_012514785.1 Propionibacterium sp.
CCTGCTGGCCCCGTTTGGCGTCGGCACCGTCGACCAGGCCATGCTCGCCGCGCTCCGCGTCCGCCACGGGTCGCTTCGCCTGCTGGGGCTCGCCGGCAAGGTTGTCGTCATCGATGAGATCCACGCCTACGATGCGTACATGAGCGTCATCATCGAGCGCCTCCTCGAGTGGCTCAGCAAGCTTGGCGTCAGCGTGATTCTGCTCTCGGCGACGCTTCCGGCCGCCAGTCGGCGGCGGTTCCTGGAGGCATATGGGGCGACCGCTGTAGACGGGTGTCAATCACAAGCATACCCGCTCATCACCGTTGCGCGGCCGGGCGCCGAAGCGGACTGCATCGAGCCAGGGTCCTCAGCCGTCCGGAGGTCGATCGCCCTTGAGCTGATTCCCGCGGAGCAGTCATCGGCGATGGCCGCTGATGCGGCGGCGGCGGCGGCCGGCGCCGCCGTGGGCTGGGTGTGCGACACCGTCGCCTCGGCGCAGCAGGCGTTCAGGGAGGTGCGCGGGGTTCTCGATGAGCTGTCACCCGATGCGCGACCGGAGGTCGTGCTCTACCACGCGCGCATGCTGGCGGGTGAGCGTCGGCGAGTCGAAGAGCAGGTGTGGAATCTCGTCGGCGAGGGCGGCGCCAGGCCCCGTGGCTGCATCGTCGTGGCGACTCAGGTCGTCGAGCAGAGCCTCGACATCGACTTCGACTTCCTGCTCACCGAGCTGGCGCCGGTCGACCTCCTGATCCAGCGGATCGGGCGGCTTCATCGGCACGAGAGGAGGCGGCCGCCGCACGTTGCGCGCCCGCTGTGTCGGATGCTTCTGCCCGCGCGACTAGGCGGCGCCGAGCCGGCGTCGGCGATCGAGCGGGTCTACCAGTCGTTCATCCTCATCAAGACGCTCGCGGCCCTCTTGGATAAAACCACGATCGACCTGCCGGAGGATGTGCGGCCTCTGGTCGAGTCGGTGTACGACGACGTGATGCCTGATGGCGCGACGCTTGAGCGAATCGGCGTCTCGGAGGAGACGGCTGGGGGCGCCTGGGCTGATCGGGAGTCCTCTCGGCAGGTCGCCGCTGATGCCGCGCGCAGGTTCGTTCTGGGACCTCCGCACGGTGACCGGTTTACGGCGGGCGAACGCGTCGAGCCGCTCCCTGACGACGATGAGGTCCTCGAGCGACACTCGATTATCGGCGCCCAGACGCGTCTCAGCGGCCCGTCGGCGCGGATCGTGTTCGTGGAGCACGACGACGTGCGGCTGCGCGACGATTCTGTCGTCATGCGAGATGCGCGATTGCATGACGAGCTGGCCCGCGAGCTGCTCGATCGCGGTGTTTCCATCTCGCACAACGCGATGCTCGACCACATCCAGTCCGGGCATCTCGGTCGGCAGCCCAAGTCGTTCTCGAGGACGCCGTCGCTGCGGAGTTACACGCTGCTGCGCACGGTCGAGGGCGTGTATGAATGGCAGGCCAAAGGCCGCGCCTATCGACTCACGATAGACGAAGAGTACGGTGTGGTGATCGAGGAGGTGGATGGTGTCCAGTGAGTGAGAATCAGCAGCATATCGACGGTGGTTTCGATCTTCTCCGCGAGCCATGGATCACGTGCGTCACTGTCGGCGGTGGCGTTGACGACCTCGGCATCGAGGAACTCCTTGAGAGAGCGCATGAGCTGAGCGAGATCGTCGATCCGTCGCCACTTGTGGTGGCCAGCATCATGAGGCTTCTGGAGGCCGTGCTGCTCTCGGCGCTGGCGATCGATGCGGAGGACGATTGGCTTGATCTCTGGGAGGCCGGTCGGTTCGACGCTGCCGCTATGGCAGCGGTGCGGGAGTGTTGTGAGGGTCGAATGGACCTCTTCAGCGGTCAGCGGCCGTTCTACCAGTCGCGCGACATCGAAGTGACGGGCAAACAGGAGCGCCAGAAGAGCGTCGGCTATCTGTTCCCCGACGTAGCCACCCGTACTGCTGTCGTGCACTACGCCCACGCCGCGGAGGATTCGCATGCGTTTTGCCCGGTCTGTTGCGCCAAGGGCCTGACGATGCTGCCCCCCTTTGCGACCTCGGGTGGTCGGACCTTTACGCCATCTATCAACAGAGTGCCGCCCACGTACGTGTTCCCGCTCGGCGAGAACCTCTTCAGGACGCTCCTGCTCAACTACGTGCTCCCTGATGCCCGGCCGCCTGAGGCGCGCGTTCCAGACCCGGGCCCGATCTGGGCGGGTGACGGGGTCGTCGGCCACAAGGAGGAGCGCGTCTCGGTCGGCTTCATCGAGAGCCTCACCTGGCAGCCGCGACGGGTGCGCCTGCTGGCGCCCTTCTCGTCCGGCGCTTGCACGCGGTGCGGCCGCGTGTCGGATCGTCTGGTTTGCCGCATGGTTTTCGACCCAGGGCTCTCGAGGCCCAAGGACGCTGCTCCTTGGATCGACCGTTGGGCTGCCTACACGTGGCAAAAGGATAAGACCGGAAAGACCAGCGGTCGCCCAGAGCCAATGCGGCCTAAGGAGGAACGGCAGACGTGGCGAGACGCGGATGCGCTCTTCCTCGCGCGCGTGCCCGATGCCGAGGTGGGTTCACGTGGACGTGCCGCGCGACCGGTGATCGTCAATCAGGTCGCCAGGCTTGCAGGAGAGGTCCGCCGCTGTGGGCTAGCGGCGGCTTCGACCGCGCGATTCGTTGCCGTTGGCATTCGCACCAGCAAGATGAAAGTCTTCGAGTGGCGCCTCGATCGCTTCGAGTTTCCCGTGAGCGTTCTCGACTCCGCTGCGGCGGGGCTGGTGATGCGTGCTCTCCGCCATGCGGAGACAGGAGGCAAAGAGATCGGCACTGCGCTGCTGCGGTTGCACCCCGGCGCCGAGCGCGAAAGCCCTTCGTGGACCGACATCCGCGCCGCCATGGCCGATGCGACCGGCGCGGCGGCGCGAGAGTACTGGGCCGCTCTCGAGCCCAAGTTCCGCTCGCGAATCTTCGACGAGAGGCTCGCCGATCATGAGGAAGCGCAGGCGGCTTGGCTGGCTGAGTGGATCTCCGTGGTCCGCGCGACTGCTGTGAGCGTGCTCGAGCGAGTGCTGAGCGCCGGTGACGACACGGCAGACGGGCTGCGACGCCAAGAGGCGGCGCGCCATGCTCTCTATTCACGGCTCAAGAAGGGAGGGGTCGTTTGATGTCCACCGACACCACCATGACTCCGGTCGACGAGTTCGTTGCGAAGCTGGAGGCACTGACCCGGCGCGATGCTTCGCGAGGCGATCTCGCGAGACTGCGGCGATGCGCCGGGCGCTCTCTGGCCGAGTGTCCGGAGGTGTACCAGCTCTTCTACCGCCTTCTGCCTTATGTGGTGCGTGGCGACGACCGCGAAGAGGAGCGCTACTTCCTGGTGGCGACGCTGTTTGCTCTTAACCCCAGGTCGTCTGGCGCGCGTGATTTCGGGGCGAGCATGGCGGCCGTCGCCGGCTCTCGCGGGGCCGGTCGCGAGGGAATCGACAGACGCATGGCGGTCTTGCTCGACGCGCCTGCCGAGGATCTCGCCTTTCGCCTCCGTCAGTTGGTGGCTCTTGCAGACTCGGCGGAGATAGGCATCGGCTGGCGGTCGCTGCTCAGCGACATCTTGTGGTGGAGCCACCCCGCTCGTCGGGTGCAGAGACGATGGGCGCGGAGCTACTTCGGGGCCAGATTCTCCCCCGCTCCAGGCGAGACAACTTCAGTGACGAACAGCGAAAGTGAGGCCTGACGCATGCTCGTGCAGATCCACATGATTCAGAACCACGCTCCGTCGAACCTGAACCGCGACGACACGGGCAGCCCCAAGGAGGCCGTCTTTGGAGGCACGAACCGAGCCCGTATCTCCAGCCAGTGCCTGAAGCGCTCGATTCGGCAGTCCGAGGTCTTTCGTGAGTCGATGGGCGAGGGCGACTACCTTGGCGTACGAACCCGTCGCATGCCGCTCAAGCTCGCGGCCGTCCTCAAGGATAGGGGCGTGCCCGAAGACGTGGCTGAAGCCATCATGCGCAAGGCGACCATCTTCGGCCGCGGCAAAGACAAAGACAAAGACCAAGAGAGCGAAGGCGGGATGAAGCGCCGGAGCAAAGAGGGCGAAGACGGGATGACGCGCCAGCTCATTTTCCTTGGCAAGGATGAGCTGGCCGGGCTCGCCGATCAGCTTCTCGAGCTTTACGAGTCCGGCCCCGAAGAGTTCGCGAAGATGAAGCAGGACGAGCTCGAGAAGCGGGTCAAGAGCGCCTTGCCGCGCTCCGTGGATATCGCGCTCTTTGGCCGCATGACGACGTCGGCAACCTTCGAGGATGTGCAGGCGTCGGCGCAGGTCGCGCACGCCATCTCGACGACGAGGGTCGAGCATCAGTTCGACTACTTCACCGCCGTCGATGACCTCAAGACCGAGGCCGACGACGACCGTGGTGCGGGCATGATCAGCGATGTCGAGTTCAACTCGGCGACCTACTACAAGTACTTCGCAGTGGACTTCTCCGCCTTGACCGAGAACCTGGGCGGTGATGTAGAGACAGCTCGCCGTAGCGTCGTGGCGTTCCTCCGTGCTGCCGCGCTGGCCACGCCGACGGGCAAGCAGAACACATTCGCGGCGCATAACCCGCCCGATGCGATCCTCATCGAGGTCAGCGCGTCGCATATTCCCGTGAACTACGCCAATGCGTTCGTCGATCCCGTCCGCGCCGCGGCCGGCGTAGACGTCGTCAAGACGAGTGTGCAGCGCCTCTCTGAGTACTCGGAGGAAGTGAACCGCGCCTACGGGCTCGTCCGTGAGCGGGCAGCGTTGACGACGCGCGGGATGGCTATCGAGGGAGCCGAGTCGATCGGCACCCTCGAGGCGCTCACTGAATGGATGAGCGCGAAGCTGGCTGGCGCGTCGCAGGCGTGATCGCCATGGCGACTCCGCAAGTGCTCGCACTGCGTCTTGAGGCGCCGCTGCAATCCTGGGGCGACAACGCCAGGTGGAGCATCCGGGGCACGCGGCCGGAGCCGACGCTCTCCGGCGTACTTGGGCTGTTGGCTGCCTCGAGCGGGTGGCGGCTCGACGATGACGGCGACCGGCGTGTCGCCGAACTGGCGAGGCGTGTGCGATTCGGCGTCCGTGCCGACCGCGAGGGTGTGTCTCTGCGCGACTACCACACCATCGGGGGTTCGCACAGCGGGCGCGAGACGCCGTGGACCGGGCTACTCACGGCCGAGGGCAAGATCAAGCGGACCACCGCGAATACCCCACCGCATACCGAGGTGTCGGAGCGCGGTTATCTCTGCGACGCCTGTTTTCTGGTGATGCTCGAGGCGGATGAGGCGACGCTGGAGGAGCTGGAGGCTGCCGTGCGCCGGCCGGTCTGGCCGCCGTTCTTCGGCAGGAAGGCATGCGTGCCGGCTGCTCCTATCTATCCCGCGCTGCCGGGCGTTTCGAGTCGCGTGGCCGGCTCACTCATCGATGCAATCGCCGCCTTTCCCTGGCTTGGTCGAGAGTCAGACAAACCGCGTGAACGGCTCCGGGTGGTGGTGGACGAGGCGGCTGGCGCCACTGAAGGGCTGCGCTCCTTGCGGCACGATGTGCCTCAGTCGTTCCGACACCGGCGTTTTTCTCACCGGTACGTTCGTGAATTCACCGTAGCGACCGTCAGGCCGCGGACGGAGGCGTGACCATGTACATCTCACTCCTCGAGATAGATCCACGATCGCATGTGGCTCGCACGTGGCTTGGGAATCCGTACCGTGTGCATCAGCGGCTCCTCATGGCGTTCCCCGACGCGGATCCAGGCCGAGTCCTGTTTCGCATCGAGGATGAATGGGCGCCGCCGCGCATCATCGTGCAGTGCGAAGCTGAGGCTAGATGGGACGCTGCTTTCGAGGATCTCAGGGTACTCGCGTCCCGGATCCAGCAGAAGGTGCTGAGCCTGAACGTTGCGGTCGGCGACGAATTGCGATTCCGACTGCGCGCCAATCCCACCAAGCGCCTTATGGCGGGCTGTCCGGGCAAGAGGGTTGACGGGGCCCGGGTGGGGCTGTTCAAAGAGGAGGATCAGCTCACCTGGATGGAGCGCAAGGCGAGCTCTGCGGGCTTTGAGCTCCTGTCTGTCGCAATGCGTCCGCTGGGCACGGTCGTCAGCCGCAAGAACCCCGCGAAGGACCGCGGGAGGCAGTCACATCTCGCAGTCCAGTTCGATGGCCGCCTCCGGGTGACAGAGCCGCGTGAGCTGGAGGCGGCGGTTCGCTGTGGCATCGGCAGCGCCAAGGCGTACGGCTTCGGGCTGTTGTCGCTGGCGCGGTAGCCCGGAATGGACGACCTGCACAAGCTGCCTCGCTTCCAGGACTCCTTGAGCTTCGTCTACCTGGAGCAGGGTCGCATCGACCAGCACGAGAAGGCCATCGCGTTCCACGACAAGGGCGGCGTGACCCCCATTCCCGTCGCTTCGACTACGGTCTTGCTGCTGGGGCCCGGCACGCGCATTACGCATGCCGCGATGCGCACGATCGCTGAGAACAACGCCTTGGTGGAGTGGGTCGGCGAGCACGCTGTGCGCTGCTATGCCGCGGGGATGGGCGGCACGAGAAGCAGCAGCGCTCTTCTTCATCAGGCCGCCCTGGCGTGCGACCCGAAGCGACGCATCGAGGTGGTGCGTCGCATGTATCGACTGAGGTTCAAGGAGGATGTGGATCCTGCGCTGACGATCCAGCAGCTTCGGGGCAAGGAGGGCGCTCGCGTGAGAAGCTGCTACGCGCAGATGAGCAAGGTCACCCGAGTGCCGTGGAGTCGACGCAGTTACGACCGCGGCAACTGGGATGCCGCCGACCCCGTCAATCAGGCACTCTCCGTCGCAAACTCATGCTTGTACGGCGTGTGCCACGCGGCGATCCTGTCTCTTGGCTACAGCCCCGCGATCGGCTTCATCCACACGGGCAAGCAGCTCTCCTTCGTGTACGACGTGGCCGACTTCTACAAGACGGAGCTGACCATCCCGATGGCGTTCTACGCGGCCAAGCTGGGCATCCGCGATCTTGGACGCTCCACCCGTCTTCTGTGTCGTGACGCCTTCCGAAAGACGCGCCTGCTCAAGCGCATCGTTCCCGACATCAGGGAGGCACTCGGCAAATCAGCGGAGGGTGATACCGAGTTCGAGGTTGACTACGACCCCGCTCTGCCGACCGAGCTGTGGGAGCCGCCAGACGGGCCGGACGGAGGTGAGCAGGGCATTGGTGATCCTCTTCCTGAAGCGAGCCGATCCGAGTCTGAGGGGTGAGCTTTCGCGCTGGATGATCGAGCCGCAGGCCGGCGTCTTCGTGGGCAACATCTCCGCGCTCGTCCGCGACAAGCTCTGGGACTACGTCCGTGAGGAGGCTCCGCAGGCCGGCGCAATGATGCTCTACGGCGCGCAGACGGAGCAGGGCTTCACAGTGCGTTGCGCGGGTGATGACACCAGGCGACCACGCGACTTCGACGGTCTGACTCTGGTGGAGTACGCTCGCGAGCCAATCCCCGGGAGGTAGTATTGCGCTGACGGCCGCAGAAACACCCGGAAAACAAGTGAGGTCCCCACGCACGTGGGGATGGACCGAGGCCGCGAGCGGAGACCTGTACGACTGGAGCGAGGTCCCCACGCACGTGGGGATGGACCGGCAGGCCGCGTAGGCGACGTTCCTCGACATCGGAGGTCCCCACGCACGTGGGGATGGACCGCGCTCAGCGGCCACGGCGTCACGACCTCGTGAGAGGTCCCCACGCACGTGGGGATGGACCGTACTGCGTGCGCGCCGACGATCAGCTCATCTGGAGGTCCCCACGCACGTGGGGATGGACCGTGCTCACGGCCAAGGACGCTCCCGCGTTCTTCGAGGTCCCCACGCACGTGGGGATGGACCGGCCTCCACTTCAGGCCGATCGCCCCGTCCGACGAGGTCCCCACGCACGTGGGGATGGACCGTCGAGCGAGGCGCCGGCTGGGAAGCCCCAGTCGAGGTCCCCACGCACGTGGGGATGGACCGGACGGGGGCCATGTTGATCGCCACATTCGGACGAGGTCCCCACGCACGTGGGGATGGACCGTCAGGGGCCGCCCCGATGGTCGGCGGATCGAGGAGGTCCCCACGCACGTGGGGATGGACCGACGCTCGAGGATCCCGGCGCGACGTGGATCTCGAGGTCCCCACGCACGTGGGGATGGACCGACACGGCGGCGTCGCTGGGCCACTCCGAAATAGAGGTCCCCACGCACGTGGGGATGGACCGCTCCAGCGCCTCGGTGAGCATCCCGCAACCCTGAGGTCCCCACGCACGTGGGGATGGACCGGGCACCGCCTTCGGCCTCGATGAAGCGGCGACGAGGTCCCCACGCACGTGGGGATGGACCGGTCTTCGGCGGCGCGATCACGCTGCTCGACGAGAGGTCCCCACGCACGTGGGGATGGACCGGTCAAGCGCACGACCAAGCCGACGGTCGAGCTGAGGTCCCCACGCACGTGGGGATGGACCGAGGAACCCGAGGAGGGACCTGAGGAACCCGAAGAGGTCCCCACGCACGTGGGGATGGACCGAGACTGGTGGGTGCGCATTGATTCACGCATCCGAGGTCCCCACGCACGTGGGGATGGACCGGAGGAAGGTTGAACGCCCAAAAAGAAGGGCGGGAGGTCCCCACGCACGTGGGGATGGACCGCGAGATCGCGCGCTCGCTTTTCACTCACGGAAGAGGTCCCCACGCACGTGGGGATGGACCGGCCGAGGAGTTCACGGAGACGCGCTACGCGTTGAGGTCCCCACGCACGTGGGGATGGACCGAAGGCGGCGTTGGTCGCGAGGCCGGACGCGTCGAGGTCCCCACGCACGTGGGGATGGACCGACCCTGCGCCACCTCGCGCGCTGGTGGGCGGAGAGGTCCCCACGCACGTGGGGATGGACCCGGCCCACGGCCCCTCGGGTTCGATCAACTGCGGAGGTCCCCACGCACGTGGGGATGGACCGAGGAGGGCGGCCGGACGGTGCTCGCGCGTGTTGAGGTCCCCACGCACGTGGGGATGGACCGGTGACCGCGCCGCCGCCGATGGTGCCGCCGATGAGGTCCCCACGCACGTGGGGATGGACCGCAGCAGAGCCCTGGCTCCGGACTGCCCTTGTCGAGGTCCCCACGCACGTGGGGATGGACCGTGACATCACCGCCGAATCGAGCCTAGCGAGATGAGGTCCCCACGCACGTGGGGATGGACCGCGAGAGGGCGGCCCGCGGCGCGAGACGACCTCGAGGTCCCCACGCACGTGGGGATGGACCGTTTGATGTACTCGCGGAGCTGTCGCTGACTCAGAGGTCCCCACGCACGTGGGGATGGACCGGCTCCGCTGACCGGATACGACCTGTTCGTCTTGAGGTCCCCACGCACGTGGGGATGGACCGCCGGTGCAGGCGGCGTTCGCGGCCGGCGCGTGGAGGTCCCCACGCACGTGGGGATGGA
>JAAYZP010000414.1 GCA_012514785.1 Propionibacterium sp.
CTGCTGGTGCAGTGGATCGGGGGCGTCCACAACGACGCGCTCATGGTGGCGTGCATCGCAGTCGCCGCAGTCCTGATGGTGCGACGCGGCTGGCCCTCGCTCGCGGCCGGCGGCGTGGCACTGGGGGCGGGGATGAGCATCAAGCAGGCCGCCGCGCTGGCCGGGCTGGGGCTCGTCGCCGTCGCGTGGGAATCCCGACATCGCGCCGGCGTGCGCGGCTGGTGGCGGCTCGCGGCCACCGCGGTGGTCCCCGGTTTCACGACGGTGGCGACGTTCGTCGCGATCACCCTGGCCAGCGGGCTCGGCATGGGCTGGGGCGCGCCGTCGGCGGGAAGCCCCATCGCGGCCTCCAGCAACGCGCCCCTGTCCTGGGTGGCGTCGTTCCTGCGCTACAACGAGTTCGCGCCCGAGGCGACGGTGAACACCGTCGTCACCGGGCTGTCGATGGTGCTCATCCTCGCGGCGATCATTGCGCTCTACTTCTGGATCGGCCCGAAGGCCGACCAGGTCGGGCGGCCGTGGCTGTTCCTGATGCTCAGCATGCTGTCCTTCGGGGTGCTCGGCCCGGCGATGCAGCCCTGGTACCTGACGTGGCTGGTCCCGTTCATCGCGTTCACCAGGCCCGACGATCGCGCCCGGCTCGGGTGGTGGCTGCTGCTCGTGGGGTTCACGATGCTGCCGCCGCTGCAGGACTTCATGCCGCCCTACGTGGCGATGGGCGTCGTGCTCGTGCCGCTCGCGGTGTTCGTGTGGTGGCGGCGGAGCGGTCGCTCGGGAACGGTATCCGCGTAAGGACGCCGCCTACCGGTCGCGGTCGTCGTCGGTCGTGAATCCCTCGCGGGCCGCGCGCTCATCCAGGGTCTCGAGTTCCTGGAAGAAGGTGACCTGCCAGCCATCCGGGCCCACGACCCGGGCGTTGATCGTCTGGAACGGCGTGCGGGTCGGCGGCGCCAGCGGGGCCGCGCCGTGGTCGGTGGCGGAGCGGACGGCGCGCTCCGTGTCGTCGACTTCGAGTGCGATCCGCAGGGTCGGCCCTTCGGCGGAGGGCGCCTGCTCGATGCGATCGATGGTGCGCACGTGCGTGGGGGTGGCGAGTTCGATCGTCGCCATACCCGCGTGCAGGATCGCGACGCGGTCGTCCCCCTCGGTCGCGAACGCGGGCTGTTCGGGCATGCCGAGCACGTCGCGGTAGAACTGGACGGCGCTATCGAAGTCGGCGGTCTCGATGATCAAACGGAGTTGCTTCGGAGGATTGGGAGTTGTCATGTGCCCCATCCTGACCCATGACATGCGTGTCAGGTGCAAGCCCCAGTCGGGATCGCAGCTCTCGGATCACGGAAGTGCAGAAGCCGGCGCTGAGGAGCTCCTGGATCTGTTGCACGAGCGCCCGGTGCCCGCCGGCCGCCAACTCCTGGAACACCGCACTAGGATTGCATCGTGCGTTACGTATCCACGAGGGGCGCGGGCCCCAGCCGGTTCACCGACATCCTGCTCGAGGGCCTCGCGCCCGACGGCGGCCTCTACCTCCCGGAGTCCTATCCGGAGGTCGACGCCGCCCAGCTCGAGGTGTGGAGCCGTCTGCTCCGCCGCGACGGCTACGCCGCGCTCGCGTTCGAGGTCATCTCGCTGTTCATCGACGACATCGACGACGATGACCTCCGCGGCATCTGCGAGCGCGCCTACGCGCCGGAGAAGTTCTCCGACCCGGACATCGTGCCCGTCACCGAGCACTCGGACGGCACCTGGCTTGTGCACCTGTCGAACGGCCCCTCTGCGGCGTTCAAGGACATGGCGATGCTGCTGCTGGGCGAGCTGTTCGCCCACGAGCTGGGACGTCGGGGAGAGGGCCTCAACATCCTCGGCGCCACCTCGGGGGATACCGGCTCGTCCGCGGAGTACGCGATGCTGGGCCAACCCGGTGTGCGGGTGTTCATGCTGTCGCCGAAGGGCCGCATGTCGCAGTTCCAGCAGGCGCAGATGTTCTCGATCGACGATCCGGGCATCGTCAACATCGTCGTCGACGGGGTCTTCGACGACTGCCAGGACATCGTCAAGGAGGTC
>JAAYZP010000415.1 GCA_012514785.1 Propionibacterium sp.
GGCTCCACGCCGCACGCCGTGGCGCTTACCGAATCATCTACCGGATCGACCACGTCGTCACGATCGTCGCAATCGAGCACCGCGCGGACGCCTACCGCTGACGCAGCACTGCCGGGTGCGTCGCACTTGGGAAACAGAGCGGAGCGCAACAGCCCTAGATGTTCACCGCCGATGGTAGATCTCTCGCCGGCGCCCGACGGCGACGACAAGAACCAGCAGGACGCCGTCGTCGATCTGGTTCTCTGGTGCAATGGGACCCATGCTTCCTGAAGACGCGGACCCCCTCGCCCGTGACCTGCTCCCACTGAGCGGGAAGTCTGTGGTGGTGACCGGGGTCAGCCGCCGCGCGGGCATCGGCTACGCCACCGCTTGCCGGCTGGCTGCCTACGGGGCCAGCGTGTTCTGCCATCACTACTCCCCACACGACGACGAGCAGCCCTGGGGCAGCGATGACCTCGACGCCGTCCTCGACGGGGTGCGATCCCACCTCGTCGGCGACGCACGCGTGGCCGACCTTCACGCTGACCTCGCCCACCCGGATGAACCCGCACGAGTGATTGCGGCCTCAGTCCAGGAGTTCGGTCGCCTCGACGCCATGATCTGCAATCAGGCGCTGAGCGGGTCCGACGGAGCGATCGGCGAACTGAGCGCCGCAGACCTCGACCACCACTGGGCGGTCAACGCCCGCGCGTCGATCCTGCTGGCCCAAGCCTTCGCCGCACAGCACGATGACAACTACCCAGCCTCGGTGGTGTTCTTGACCTCCGGGCAGGGCCTGGGCCCGATGCCCGGCGAGGTGGCCTACGCGGCTGCGAAGGCGGCGATCGCCGGAGTGACCACGACCATCGCCGATCAGCTCGCCGACCGCGGCATTCGGGTCAACACCGTCAACCCCGGCCCAGTCGACACCGGCTACCTCACCGAGGCGATGTTCCAGGAAATCGCGCCGATGTTTCCGTTCGGCCGATTCGGGCGCCCCGACGACCCGGCTCGGCTCATCGCCTGGCTCACCACCGACGAAGCATCCTGGATCACCGGGCAGATCATCAACACCGAAGGCGGTTTCGGCCGCTGGCGGCCGCGCGGCACCTGACACCGCCGCCAGGCACGCCCCGAACTCTAGGCTGGTGTGATGGAGCAGTTCGATGTCACGCCGTCCACCGATGACACCCTGCCATCGGCCGAGGAGCTCGCTGAGCTCTACGACGCTGTCGGCTGGACCGCCTACACGCAGGACATGGATGCCCTCCTGCAGGGAATCCGAAACTCCCTTCACGTCGTTGCGGCTCGACGGGAAGGGCGTTTGCTCGGCCTGGCCCGCATCGTCGGGGACGGGTTCACGATCTGTTACCTGCAAGATGTCTTGGTTCACCCGGATGCCCAAGGAATAGGGGTCGGCAGGGCTCTGGTCACCGCAGCTTTCGCGCCATTCAGCCATGTGCGCCAGCACGTGCTGATCACCGACGAGGAAGCAGGTCAGAAGGCGTTCTACGAGTCGCTGGGCTTCACGCAACTGGGAACGGATATCCCCGGCCGCGCCTTCGTCCGATTCTCCCACCGATGATGACCCCGAGCGTCAGCGGCAAGAGAGCATGTTCGGTTGCCGTACCGCTTGCGTCGTGACGACATGCGCCGTACAGTTTTCTGTACA
>JAAYZP010000050.1 GCA_012514785.1 Propionibacterium sp.
CGTGTACCGCGCAGGGTTCGCGGCCACCCGCCGCCAGGCCCGCCAGCTCGTCGTGCACGGTCACTTCATCGTCAACGGCCAGCGCGTGGACATCCCGTCCTACCGCGTCCAGGCGAAGGACATCGTCGACGTCGCTGAGAAGTCGCTGAACGTGCACCCGCTGATCGTGGCTCGCGAGACGCACCACGAGCGCTCCGTCCCGGCGTGGCTCGAAGCCCGCCCGAACAGCATGCGCATCCTCGTCCACCAGCTCCCCGTCCGCGATCAGATCACGGTCGACGTCGAGGAGCAGCTGATCGTCGAGTACTACTCGAAGTAATCGGCTCTACCGGGGGCCGGAGCGGTTCCGGCCCCCATCTGAAATGTTTCGCGCCATCAAATAGCGGTTGGTGCGGGAAGGAACATCAATGCTCATCGCACAGCGCCCCATCCTCTCCGAAGAGGCTGTCTCCGACTACCGGTCGCGGTTCATCATCGAGCCGCTCGAGCCGGGCTTCGGCTACACCCTGGGCAACTCGCTGCGTCGCACGCTGCTCTCCTCGATCCCCGGTGCCTCGGTCACGAGCATCAAGATCGAGGGCAACCAGCACGAGTTCTCCACGCTGGAAGGCGTGGTCGAGGACGTCACCGAGATCATCCTCAACCTGAAGGGCCTCGTGCTCTCCTCCGAGGAGGACGAGCCGGTGGTCATGTACCTGCGCAAGGCGGGCGTCGGCGTCGTCACGGCGGCCGACATCCAGCCGCCCGCGGGTGTGGAGATCCACAACCCCGACCTCCATATCGCCGAGCTGTCCGACGACGGCAAGCTGGAGATGGAGCTCGTGGTCGAGCGTGGCCGCGGCTACGTCTCGGCGCAGCAGAACAAGAAGGCGGACGCCGAGATCGGACGCATCCCCGTCGACTCGATCTAATCGCCCGTGCTCAAGGTCACGTACAAGGTGGAGGCCACGCGCGTCGAACAGCGCACGGACTTCGACCGCCTCGTCGTCGACGTCGAGACCAAGCCCTCGATCCTGCCGCGGGATGCCGTCGCCTCTGCGGGCAGCACCCTCGTGGAGCTGTTCGGCCTGGCGCGCGAGCTCAACGTCTACGCAGAGGGCGTCGAGATCGGCCCCTCCCCGGTGGAGGAGCAGGTCTCCGAGTCGCTCAACCTGCCGGTCGAGGACCTCGAACTGTCGGTGCGCTCCTACAACTGCCTCAAGCGCGAGGGCATCCACACCGTGGGCGAGCTCGTCGCCCGCAGCGAAGAGGACCTCCTCGACATCCGCAACTTCGGCACCAAGTCGATCGACGAAGTGCGCGAGACCCTCGCGGGCCTCGGTCTGACGCTGCGTGACTCGTCGTCGGGCTTCGACCCGATGGAGGCCATCGAGCGCTACGACGAAGAGAACGACACCGACTTCGCCGAGACCGAGCAGTACTGAGCTACCCACCGAGCCTCGCGGCTCACCCACCTTTTTGGAGATAGAAATGCCTAAGCCATCCAAGGGCCCGCGCCTGGGCGGTTCGCCGACCCACCAGGGGATCATCCTGCGCAACCTGGCCACCCAGCTCTTCGAGCACGGCCGCATCACCACCACCGAGACGAAGGCCCGACGCGTCCAGCCGTTCGCGGAACAGCTGATCACGAAGGCCAAGCGTGGCGACCTCCACGCTCGCCGTCTGGTGCTCGAGAAGATCACGGCGAAGGATGTCGTCGCCAGGCTCTTCGACGAGATCGCGCCGCAGTTCGCCGAGCGCGAGGGCGGCTACACCCGGATCACGAAGATCGGGCCGCGCAAGGGCGACAACGCGCCCATGGCCATCATCGAGCTCGTGACCGAACCGCTCGTGAAGAAGGAGCCGAAGGCCGCCGAGGCCGAGGCCGCGGCGCCGGTCGTCGAGGAGGAGCCCGCTGAGGAGTCCACCGACGAGGGCACCGTCGTCGCGGAGGAGGCGCACGTCGCCGACGCCGAGGACGCCGAGGTCGCCGACGTGGAGGCCGAGGAAGCCGACGCCGAGACCAAGTGACTCCCGCACATTGAGGAGGGGCCCCCGCGGGGCCCCTCCTTTTTGTCCACAGATCTGCGCCGACGTGCACGCGGGGGTGGTCTCGCGCCCATAACTGGGTATGAGATATTTCGCCGAATCACCCGTCATCGCCGTGCGGGACATGCCCCGGGAAGCCAAGAAGCTCCGAAGACTCCGTCAGCAGGGGGCACTGTGGTCGCCCCTGCCGGGAATCTTCGCCCACCGCGACACCCCTGACGGTTGGGAGCTCAGGATCCAGGCCGCGCACCTCTGGGCGCCGGAAGCGGTCGTGTGCGGCGCGGCCGCCGCCCGGCTCACCTGGTGGCCGGACCTACCGCTGGAATCCATCGACCTGCACGGCGTGGATCGTCGGCCCACCGTGGGCTGGCTGCATGTCTCGCGAGCCACTGTGGATCCCGAGCTGTACCGCATGGCGGGGCCCATGAAGATCGCCGTGCCCGCGCTCACGGTCCTGCAGCTCACGCGCACCAGGGGAGGTGTGGCGATCGACGAGGCCCTGCGGCGCGGGGCGGCAACGCTCCCCGAGATCCGGGATGCCCTCGACTTCGTGCCGCGCTGGAACGGCAGTGAGAAGGCGAGGCGTCTGCTGCGCCGGTCCCGGAACGAGCCGTGGTCGCGACTGGAGCGCCAGGCCCATGAGCTTCTGGACAAGGCTCGGATCGTGGACTGGCGGGGCAACTACGAGGTTCGAGTGGCCGGCCAGCGGTTCTTCATCGACATCGCCTTCCCCGGGGCCAAGATCGCCATCGAGATCGATGGCTTCGACTTCCACAGGACTAGGGAGGCCTTCGACCGGGACCGCGAGAAGCAGAATCTGCTCGTCCTCGCAGGGTGGACCGTGCTGCGCTTCACCTCGAACACCATCCACAAACTGGTCCCGCATTTGCGTGCTCTACTCAAAGTGGGCGTTTTATCCCCCTGAACCGACCTGGACCCCATTAATTGGCCTCCGAAGCCGTTCAGGGGGATAAAACGCCCACTTCCCGCGACGGACGGGGTCGGGGGAGTGCGGCGGCGGGCGATAGAGTCTGACGTTGAACTTGCGAGAAGGGACTTCCCATGAAGCGACGCACCCTGGTGGGGCTGGCCATGGCCGCCACGCTCCTGGCCGCCTGCGCCGGCGGCGCCGCCGAACCGACGGCGGCGCCCACCGACGAGCCCACCGTGGCGGAGTCCGTGTCGATCGGGGCGGTCACGATCGTCTCCCACCCCTCGCTCGACCTGATCTACGAAGGCATCAAGGAGGGGCTGGCGGACGCCGGCTACATCGAGGGCGAGAACCTCGACATCCGGCTGGAGAACCCGCAGGGGGACCAGACCACGCTCGCCAGCATCGCCAACACCCTCGCCAACGGCGACCAGGACCTCTACGTGGCCATCGCCACCCCGCCGGCCCAGGCGCTCGCCCAGGTCATCCAGGACAGGCCGATCGTCTTCGCCTCCGTGACCGACCCCGTCTCCGCCGAACTCGTCGACTCCATGGACGCCCCGGGCGGCAACATCACCGGCACGTCCGACCAGATCCCGCCGGATCAGCAGCTCGAGGTCATGCTGGAGATCCTGCCGGAGCTCAGCACCCTCGGCATCGTCTACTCCTCGGCCGAGGTCAACGCCGAGGTGCAGGCCGCCGGCATGCGCGAGGTGGCCGAGGCCGCCGGCATCACGGTGGAGGTCTCCACCGTGATCAACTCCTCCGAGGTCTACCAGGCGGCGGAGTCCCTCGACGTGGACGCCTACTGGGTGGGCAACGACAACGCCGTGGTCTCCGCGATCGAGTCCATCGTCCAGGTGGCCGAGGCCAACGACCGCTTCCTGTTCACCTCCGACGCCGACTCGGTCGAGCGCGGCGCCGGCGCCTCCTACTCCACCGACTACCACGCCCAGGGTCTGCAGACCGCGCGCATGATCGTCCAGATCCTCGACGGCGCCGCCCCGGCCGACGTGCCGGTCGAGATCCAGGAGAGCCTCGAACTCACGGTCAACCCCGCCGCGGCCGAGCGGATGGGCGTCACGCTCTCCGACGAGGTCATCGCGCAGGCCGCCAACGTCATCGAGTAGGCGGCCCCGGGCCCCAGCCCGAACCGCATCCCACCAGGTGTGACCCGTCTGCTGACTGGACGGCGATCGCCCGAACCAAGGCGCGCCCACTAGGGTGCTATCTAGCTTTTCAACACAAGGAGAACGCTCATGAAGTGGTCCCGTGCTCTCGTCGGCATCGTCGCCGCGTCCAGCCTCGCCCTCGCCGCCTGTGGTGGCGGCACTGACACGCCCGCCGACAACGGCGGCGACGCCAACGGCGCCGGCGAAGAGATCTCGATCGGCATCGTCAACCTGCTCAGCCACCCCGCACTCGACGCCGCGCAGGAAGGCTTCATCGAAGCGCTCGCGGACGCCGGCTACGTCGAGGGCGAGAACCTCACGCTCGACCTGCAGAATGCCAACAACGACCAGTCCACGCTGACGAACATCGCCAACACGTTCGCCAACAGCGACGCCGACCTGTTCTACGCGATCGCGACGCCGTCGGCGCAGTCGCTGGCGCAGGTCATCACCGACCGCCCGATCGTGTTCGCGGCAGTCACCGACCCGGTCGAGGCCGGGCTCGTCGCCGACTGGGAATCGCCGGACGCCAACGTCACCGGCGTCTCCGACATGAACCCGATGCAGGCCCAGATGGAGCTCATCCAGGAAGTGCTCCCCGACGTCCAGACCGTCGGCATCGTGTACTCCTCCGGCGAGGTCAACTCCGAGGTGCAGGTGGCCGAGGCCGAGGAGGCCGCCGGCCCGCTCGGCATCGAGATCGTCACCGCCACGGTCACCAACTCCTCCGAGGTACAGCAGGCCGCGCAGTCGCTCGACGTCGACGCCTTCCTGATCCCCACCGACAACACGGTGGTCTCCGCCGCCGAGTCCGTCATCCAGATCGGTGAGCAGCGCGGGGTGCCCGTGTTCGCCTCCGACGAGTCGACGATGGAGCGCGGCGCGGCCGCCGGCCTGTCGGTGAACTACACCCAGCAGGGTCGGGACGCCGCGGCACTCGCGCTAGAGTTGCTCGGTGGCGCCGAGCCATCGTCGCTGCCGGTCGAGACCCAGAAGGAATTCGACCTGTTCGTCAACGAGACTGCGGCCGAGAGCCAGGGTGTCACGCTTCCCGAAGCGGTCATCGAGCGCGCGGCCAAGCAGTTCTAACAACCGGAAAAGCCCCACATGATTATTGCCCTGGAGATCGGTCTGCTGTACGCCGTGATGGCGATCGGCGTCTATCTCACCTATCGTGTCCTGGATTTCCCCGACCTCACCGTCGACGGTTCCTTCACGACCGGGGCAGCCACGACGGCCGTGTTCATCCTCGCGGGGGCCCCACCGGCCCTCGCGATGGTGGCCGGATTCCTGTCGGGCGTCATCGCCGGCATCATCACCGGCGGCCTGCACGTGTGGGGCAACATCAATCCGCTGCTGGCGGGTATCCTCACGCAGATCGCGCTGTACTCCATCAACCTGCGCATCATGGGCAAGGCCAACCTGCCGCTGCTGCGCTCCGAGACGATGTTCACGCCCCTGCGTGAGAACCAGATGCTCGGAACCTGGGCATCGGTGGCGATGTTCGCCGTCGTCGCGGCCATCATCGGCGGGCTGCTGTACTGGTTCCTCGGCACCCGCTACGGCGTCGCGATCCGCGCCACCGGCGACAACGAACTCATGGCCAAGGCCCAGGGCATCAACACCGGGCAGGGCAAGATCGTCGGCCTCGCGATCTCCAACGGCCTGGTGGCGCTCTGCGGTTCGCTGATCGCGCAGTACCAGGGCTTCGCCGACATCTCCATGGGCATCGGCCTCATCGTCGCCGGCCTGGCCTCCGTCATCGTCGGGCAGGCGATCTTCGGCATGACCGCCGTCTGGCAGGCCGTGTTCGCCGCCGCGATCGGCTCGGTCATCTACCGCGGCATCATCCAGCTCGCGCTGAACGCCGGCCTCAACCCCAACGACATGAAACTCATCTCCGCGGTGCTCGTCGTGCTCGCGCTCACGATCCCGTCCCTGTCGCCGCTGAAACGGCGCCGGCAGAAGCGAATCCGTGACAAGGCCGTCGCGCAGGTAGGTGCACAGTAGATGCTCGAGATCCAAGGCGTCACCAAACGCTTCTTCCCCGGCACGGTCAACGAGCGCGTCGCGCTCAACCACCTGTCGCTGGACCTCAAAGAGGGCGACTTCGTCACGATCATCGGCTCCAACGGGGCCGGTAAATCGACGCTGCTGAACGTGATCTCCGGCCGCTATCCCATCGACGAGGGCGCCATCCTCATCGGCGGCCGTGACATCAGCAGGATGCCCGAGCACAAGCGCGCCCGCTTCGTCGCCCGCGTCTTCCAGGACCCGATGGCCGGCACCGCACCGCGGCTGACGCTGGAGGAGAACCTCTCCATCGCGTTCGACCGCGGCCAGCGCCGCGGCCTGTCGCTCGCGGTCACCAACAAGAAGCGCGAGCAGTACCGCGAGGCGCTCGCCAAGCTCGACCTCGGGCTCGAGAACCGCCTCTCGCTGCGCGTCGGCATGCTCTCCGGCGGCCAGCGCCAGGCGCTCAGCCTGCTCATGGCCGCCTACCAGCAGCCCGACATCCTGCTCCTCGACGAGCACACCGCGGCCCTCGACCCCTCCCGGGCCGAACTGGTCACGCGGCTCACCGGCGAGCTCATCCAGGAGAACGGGCTCACCGCGCTCATGGTCACGCACAACATGCACCAGGCCATCGAGCTCGGCAACCGCCTGGTGATGATGCACGAGGGCAACATCGTCCTCGAGGTCGACGAGGACGCCAAGAAGACCGTCACGGCCGAAGAGCTGCTGGAGGAGTTCGCCAAGACCAAGGGGGCGCACCTCTCCGACCGGACGATGCTCGATTAGCGACGATCTCCGGCAGTCGTGGCGGGCCCTCGGCGCCCTCTGCATCGGGCTGTTCACCACGCTGGTGGACCAGTCGCTGATCGCCGTCGCGGTCCCGCACATACGCGACAACCTCGGCGCCAGCGTCAACCAGGTGGTGTGGGTGCAAGCCATCTACCTGCTGATGTTCGCCGCCCCGCTGCTCGTCACCGGCCGACTCGGGGACCGCTTCGGCCAGCGCAACGTCTACCTCGTCGGCATGGCGATCTTCATCGTCGCCGCGCTCGCCTGCGCGCTCGTGCCCAGCATCGAGTGGCTGATCGCGATGCGCGCCGTCCAGGGGCTGGGCGCCTCCCTGCTCAACCCGCAACCCCTCAGCATCATCAACCGCATCTTCCCCAAGGACCGACGCGGGGCCGCGATGGGCGTGTGGAGCGCGGTCGCCGGGTCGTCGGGGCTGGTGGGCCCGGTGATCGGCGGGCTGATCGTCGGCAGCCTCGGCTGGCGCCCCGTCTTCCTGCTGTACGTGCCGCTCGGGCTCGTCTCCCTGTTCCTCGTCGCCCGATGGGTGCCGACGCTGCCCACCGGCGCCCGCAGGATCGACCTGATCAGCGTCGTCGCCTCCCTTGTGGCGGTGTTCGCGGTGGTGTTCACGCTCCAGCAGGGCCCCGAGGAGGGCTGGCCGGGGTGGCTGTGGGGCGTGCTCGCCGTCGGCGTGCTGGCGTTCGTCGTGTTCCTGCGGCTGCAGCGCACCGCGACGTCGCGGGGCACGGAGGCGCTCGTCCCGTTCGAACTGTTCGCGCACCGCAACTTCGCGCTCGGCGTCGCCGCCGTCGCCACGTTGGGCTTCACGGTCTACGCCGTGAACCTGCCCATCATGCTCTACCTGCAGACGGGCGCGGGGCTCTCCTCCGAGGTCGCCGGCCTGATGCTCGTGCCGAGCTCGGTGATCTCGATCCTGCTCGCGCCCGTCGTCGGGCGGCTCGCCGACAAGCTCCACCCCGGCGTGATCTCCCGCATCGGCTTCGGGTCGATGATCGCGGCGATGGCGCTGTTCGCCGTCCTCATGCGCGGGGGCACCTCGCCCGGCTGGCTGCTGGTCCCCATGCTGCTGCTCGGGGCCGCCAACGCCATGTGCTGGTCCTCGAACTCCGCGATCTCGATGCGGCAGCTCCCGCCGCACCTCGTCGGCGCCGGCTCGGGCGTGTACAACACGTCCCGCCAGGTGGGGGCGGCCGTCGGCATGGCCGCGCTCGGTGCCGTCATGCAGGTGGGCGTGGCGAGCACCGACTTCGCCACCGCCATGGGCAACACCATGCTGCTGCCGATCGCCATGCTCGTCGTCGGGTTCGTCGCCGTCTCCCGGTTCCGCTCCGACCTCTGAACCGCGCCGACGCGCCCGCCGCCGGCACCCTATGCTGTGCGGGTGCTTCTCCAGCGGTTCAGCGTGCGCGGCGGCGCCGAGATCACGCTCGGCTCCCTGTGGATCGTCGCCAGCGCGCTCAGTGCCGTGGCCGGGTTGATCAGCCCGCTCGCGCTGCTGTTCGACGCCGTCGGGTTCCTGGCCGTCATCCTCATCACGCGACGACGGTGGCCCGGGCTCGCCGTGACGTGCGCCGCGCTGGTGGTCAGCGTCGTCGTCATCGAGCCCGGCCAGTATGGATTCCTCTGGGTGCAGGCCCTGATCGGCGTCGTGTCGCTGCTGCGGGAGCGCCGCGTGTGGCAGGCCGCGCTGCAGACCGCGTTCGCGCTGCCCACGATCATGGCGGTCGGGCTCCGCGCCGGGGACGACCTCGTCCCGATCGCCGTCTCGGTGGTCATCGTCGGGGCGCTGGCGTGGGGGGTCGGCTGGGGCTTCCACCGCGACGGCCAACTCGCGGCCGCCCGCGAACGCGGCCGCTTCCACAGGGAGCAGCTGCGCATCGCCGGCGACCTGCACGACTTCGTCGCCCGCGACCTCACCCTGATCTCCATGCGCGCCGAGGCCGCCATCGCGAAGGGCGGGGCCACCGTCGACGAGTTGCGCGACATCGCCGGGCACAGCCGGGCCGCCAACCAGTTCCTGCGCGAGACCGCCGCAGCGCTCGACGGCAGCCACCCGCCCGCGCTGCAGCCGCTCGTGAGCGTCACCAGCGCGCTCGAGATCGGGGGCCGCGACCTCGAGGTGCAGGAGCGCGCGCTGCACGTCGACGGCGCCCCCCCGACGGCGGGCGACATCGTCGACGCCGTCGCCGGGCGCCTGCTCCTGGAGGCCCTCCACAACGCCGTCAAGCACGGCACCGGGAAAGTGGACGTGCGATTCCGCGACGAAAGGTCGCACTTCGCGGTCGAGATAGCTAACATCACTAGACGCACCCCGCCAACCAGGGGAACGTCGTTCGGGACCAGAGCCATGGTCCACCGGGCGACGGTGTTTGGCGGGGAACTGACATCGCGTCAGGAGGGGGACGTGTGGCTGTGCAGCTTCACGCTCCCGAAAGCATGACAGGGGCGAGCGGCCCCTAGGGGAGGGCTCATGATCCGCGTCGGATTGTGTGATGACGATTCATTGGTGCAACGGCTGCTGCCGGGCACCCTGGAAGCGGACGACCTGCAGGTGGTGATCACCTGCGGTTCGGGGGAAGCGGCGATAGCCAGCGAGGCCGACGTCGACGTGTGGCTCGTCGACCTGCGGATGCCGGGCATCGACGGGCGCGAGACCGCGCGCAGGCTGCGCATGCAGCAGCCGGAGGTCAAGGTGGTGCTGCTCACGTCGTTCGGCGACCACAAGCTCGCCGAGACGCTGGAGGCCGGCGCGAGCGCCTACCTCCACAAGGACGCCGCGCCGGAGCAGCTGCGGCGGGCGATCCGGTGCGTGATGGACGGCTACACCGTCGTCGCGCCCGGGATACTGCCGGACGCGCTCAGAACCCACGGCACACCGGAGCTCGACCTCGTCCACGCCGACGACGTCGACCGCCGCATCATGGCGTTGATGAGCGCCGGCCAGACGTACGAGGAGATCGCCGAGGACGTGCAGATGAGCGTCTCGGGCACGAAGAAGCGCGCGGCGCGGCTGATGGCGTTGGCCGGCGTCGGGTCGCGTTCGCAGCTCGTGGCGAAGCTGCACGGCCTGCACGCCTGAGGCGGTCCGCGCCGGTCGGGCGGTTGGGGCGCTGTGCGAGGATGCAGACATGCGCATCGCACAGTTGGCGAACTTCGTCGGGCCCACGTCGGGGGGCATGAAGGTCGTCATCGAACAGCTCGGCGCCGGCTACCTGGCGGCCGGGCACGAGCGGATCTTCGTCATGCCCGGTGAGCGGGACCGCGTCGTCGAGACGGAGCACGGCATCGTCGTCCAGGTCCAGGGCCCGAGACTCACCGACCAGTACCGCATGATCTTCCGCCCCTGGCGGGCCCTCGACGTGCTGGACCAGTTCAACCCCACCAGCATCGAGGTCTCCGACAAGTGGACCCTCTCGCCGGCCGGCAACTGGGCCTCGCGACGCGACGTCGGCTCGGTGCTGTTCAGCCACGAACGGCTCTCCGACATGCTGGCGATGTGGGTGCGGCGCTCGTTCGGGGTGGAGGCCGTCGTCGGCGCCATGAACCGGCGGCTGGCCAAGAACTTCGACACCGTGGTGGTGACCAGCCAGTTCGCCGCCGACGAGTTCGTCGGCTCCGGCGCCAACCTCGAGCTCGTGCCGCTCGGCGTCGACCTCGAGACGTTCCACCCGTCCGCCGGATCGCCGGCCGACGACGGGGTGCTGAAGTTCTGCTACGTCGGACGGCTCAGCCACGAGAAGTCGCCGCAGCTGGCGGTGGCGACCGTGGTGGAGCTGCACCGTCGCGGGCACAAGGTGCGCCTCGACCTGTACGGCACCGGCCCCGACCAGGCCGAGCTCGAGGAGATCGCGGGCGACGCGCCCGTCCACTTCCAGGGCTTCGTCGCCGGCCGCGACCAGCTCGCCCAGCGCTTCGCCGCCGCGGACGTCTCGCTGTCGGTGTGCCCGGCCGAGACGTTCGGCCTGGCGGTGCTGGAGGCGATGGCGTCGGGCACGCCGGTGGTGACGTCGAACCGGGGCGGGGCCCACGAGCTGGTGGACGCGACGTCGGGTGCCAGCGGCGACCCGCACCCGATCGCGCTCGCCGACGCCGTCGAGTCGCTGATGCCGAGGCTCGGGCCCGAGCTGCGGGTGGCTGCGCGGAAGCGGGCGGAGGAATACAGTTGGACGCGCGCCGTGCAGCAGATGCTCGCGCTGCACGAACGCCTGCAGGACGAAGGGAGGCGGGGCCGTGCGTAGGTTGCTGGCCGTCGTGGCGCTGCTCATCGCGATCGCCGTGGTGCCGGTGGTGCGCCGCGCGCCCCGGCCCCGGGGTACCGGGGCCACCGTCGAACGCATCGCCGAGCGGCTGATCGCCGGCGGCGCCACGGGCCGCGAGCTGGCCGACGAGGCCATCCGCGACGTCGCCCTCGCCGTCGGGCACCACTCGGCCTGGCACCTGTGGGAGTCGCCGCGGCAGTCGCTGCGTCACGGGCGCGGCTGGTCGCACCAGTACAACACCGCCCTGATGCTCGTGCTGCGCGAGCTCGGCTTCGACGCGAAGCTCGTGCACGCCGCCCGCGTCCGCGGCTTCGGGCACCCGTGGTTCATGAGCGGGCACACCTGGGTGAAGGTCCGCATCGACGGCTACTGGCTGGACGCGTGCGCGTCGTCGATGTCGAACCGCGTGGGCAGCGTCGGGTTCGTGCCGCTGACGGAGGAGTTGCCGCTGTACCGGCGCACCCGCTGGGCCATCGGGCTGGCACTGTCACCGTTCGTCGTCGACGCGGTCTGGCGCGCCTGGTTGAGCGGCGACGAGATGCCCGCGTGGGTCTACGAGGAGCGCCGGTGAGCGGGCGCGTGCTGGCGGTGTGCGTCGTCGCGCAGTTGACGAGCGTGCGCGGACGGGTGGGCGTCAGCGGGATCGACAAGCGACCCGTCGACGGGCCGGTGAAGGTGCGCGACCTCGGGCTCTTCGGCGACCTCCAGGCCGACCGGGCGCACCACGGCGGCGAGGAGAAGGCCGTCTACGTGTACGCGGACGAGTCCATGACGAGGTGGGAGTCCGAGCTCGGCCGGGAGCTGCCGCACGGGCACTTCGGCGAGAACCTCCGCACCCGCGGCGTCGCCGTCGACGACGCGATCGTCGGGGAGCGGTGGCGGATCGGGACGGCGGAGTTCCAGGTCTCGACCGTGCGCAACCCGTGCTCGACGTTCGAGCAGTGGATGGGCGAGCCGCGGTGGGTGAAGCGCTTCCAGCAGTCCGGGCTGTGCGGGGCGTACCTGCGGGTGCTGAGGCCGGGCGCGGTGGAGGCGGGGGACGACGTCGAGGTGCTGTCGAGGCCTGGGCACGGGGTGACGGTCTCGCAGTGGTTCGTGGAGCGTTCCGCTGCCGACGCCCGGGCGCTGCTGGCGTCGGCGGGAGCGGGGGAGTTCGTCGTCGGCGAGCGTCTGCGCGCGCACATCGAGTCGGCGCTGGGGCGGGCCTGAGGCTGGGCTGTCCAGGCGACACGGGCCCGGGGTGGTTTCGACGGACGCTCGCTGGCGCTCGCTGCTCAACCAACAAAAGGCGCGCCGACCCCCTCGGAGTCGGCGCGCCCATTGCGGGACCGGGTGGATCAGGCGAGAGCCTGGCCCGCGGCCTTGGCCTTGGTGAAGCGCTCGGTCACGTCGGCCCAGTTGACCACGTTCCAGAACGCGTCGACGTAGTCGCCCTTCACGTTCTTGTACTGCAGGTAGTACGCGTGCTCCCACATGTCGAGCTGGAGCAGCGGGATCTGCGAGGCAGGGAGGTTGCCCTGCTGGTCGAAGAGCTGGTTGATGTTCATGCGGCCACCGAGGGTGTCCCACACGAGGATGGACCAGCCGGAGCCCTGCACGCCGTTGGCGACGGCGTTGAAGTGCTTCTGGAAGCCCTCGAAGCTGCCGAAGTACTCGTTGATCGCGTCAGCGATCTCGCCCTCGGGGCGACCGCCGCCGTCGGGCGACATGTTCTTCCAGAAGACGGAGTGGTTGATGTGTCCACCGAGGTGGAAGGCGGCGTCCTTGCTGAGCTTGTTGACCGCGCCCAGGTTGCCGGACTCGCGGGCCTCGGCGAGCTGCTCGAGCGCGGTGTTGATGCCCTTGACGTAGGTGGCGTGGTGCTTGCTGTGGTGCAGCTCCATGATCTCGGGAGCGATGTGCGGGGCAAGTGCGCCGTAGTCGTAATCAAGGTCGGGCAGGGTGTAGGTCATATGCCAAATTCCTTTCAGAATCGTCTCGGTGGCTATAACGCCCATCCTAGGCTCTTTATTCCCGACCCCAAGAGGTGCGAAGAATTCGGAAGCCCTTCGCGGACGCGATCTTCTCCGTCGGCCAGCCCTCGTCGTTCAGCCAGCGCGCCAGGGAGTCGCCGCCGAGGTTCTTGCTGACCACCAGCCACGCGATCCCGTCGGGCTTCAACCTCGGCAGCCAGGTGAGCAGGAGTTCGTGGAGGGCCTCCTTGCCGATGCGGATCGGCGGATTCGACCAGATCTCGTCGAACGGCCCCTCGGCGCTCGTGCCGGCGGTGACGCGATCGTCGACGCCGTGGCGTCGGGCGTTCATGCGGGTGAGTTCCAGCGCCTTCTCGTTGACGTCGACCGCCTCGACGGTGACCCCCGGCGACGCCACCGCCAGGCCCACCGCGATGGGCCCGAAACCGCAGCCCAGGTCGAGGATGTGGCCCGACGTCGGCGGGTCCACCTCGCGCAGCAGCACGGCGGTGCCCGGGTCCAGCCGGGCGCCGGAGAACACGCCGCGGCCGGTGGTGAGCTCCAGGTCGTGATCGAAGATCGTGGCGCGGATCTCGCGGGTGACCAGCTCGCCGTCGCCGGTCTCGAAGTAGTGGCTCATTCGCGTCCCTCCAGGGTTCGGTGTGCGCGGGCGGCGGCCGCGCGGGCGGCGAGTTCGTCGTCGGGCGGGTAGCCGACCTCCTCGAGCACCAGCCCGTGCGGCGGCATGACGACGACCTCGCTGTGCCGCCGCGGGTGCGCGGCGACGCGC
>JAAYZP010000416.1 GCA_012514785.1 Propionibacterium sp.
AACTGAGCGCCACCTCAAACTCATCACCCGGCTCAACACCCTCATCGACACCGCCACGACACGCCCGAACGCCGAATGAAACCAGACACCTCCATCACCGCAAAATCAGCACAGATTAGCCGGTTAATGTTTCGATAACGCTATGGCCGAGTCGTTCTTCGCCACGTTGAAGACCGAGTTCTACCATCGTTCGACCTGGCCCACCCGGGCCCAGGCCCGTACCGGGGTCGCGCGATGGATCGAGGTTGTCTACAACCGTCGCCGACGCCACTCCTCGATCGGCTACAAGTCACCAGTCAATTACGAACACCACAAGGTTGAATCATCAACCTTGGAACAAGCCGCGTAAGCGGGACGTGTCCACGATTTGCGGAGAAGCCCACGGCCAACCTAGCCATCCATCGGTGACGGCACTCAGAACTGCTTCTGGAGTACCAACAACGCCGCCGGGATCCGCTCTACGTCCCCACCTCACGCCGCCAGTTCCCATCGGTGGCTCGGGGATGCGGTTCTTGGTGGCGATGTGCTGGTCGTCGAGGGACGTGTCCATCTCACGGGGCGGCACATGGGTGCCGCCGGGATTGGCGTGGGTCTGGATGTCAGACCCCACGCGGTGTAGAATCAAAATCCAAGGAGAGTGATTCAGATGTCTGTTGTCGATGCCGAGATTGGCCAGCGGATCGTCGATGCGCGCAAGACCGTGGGCATGTCGCAGCGTGACCTGGCCAACGAGACCGAGCTGTCGCAGTCGACGATCCAGCGGGTCGAGAAGGGTGAGCGGGCCGCGTCGAGGCTGGAGCTCGTGCTCATCGCGGACGGTTGCGGTGTGCTGGTCGACGATCTGCTTGGCACGAACAGCATCGCTGACGAGGTGCGCTGTGCCGGGCGCACTGACGAACCTGGATCGAAGGAGCTGGCCGACTACTTGATCTACGCCTTCAAGGTTGCGCGTCGCCTCGACCAGCTGGGCATCCCGGAGCTCGTGTGAGTAACGAGGACATCGGGCGGACGGCTGCCGAACGGTTCCGAAGAGAGCACTCCCTCGGCTCTGCGCCAATTCCGAATCTGGCTCGGCTCATCGAGCGCACTGTCGGAATCGGTGTGGCGTACGTCAGGTCCTCGGCTCCTGGTCACGGGATGACGATGCTCCTCGATGGCATGTACCTCATGGCAGTCGGTTGCACGGACCATCCCATGCGGCTCCGATCCACCCTCGCGCACGAGCTCGGTCATCATCAGCTCGACACTGTCGACCGTATGGCCGATGGTGCTGATTGGGCCAAGCGTAGTCCCGAGGAGATCCAAGCGGATGCCTTCGCCCGTCATCTGCTCGTCCCGATCGGCGGCGTGGCGGACGTGGTGGACGGCAAGGCGGTCACGCTCGCAACTCTCTCCGACATTGTGCAGACCTACCTCGCCTCGCCCAGCATGGTCGCCATCCAGATGCGCGACGCTGGTGCGATCGACGCCGACATTTGCAAGCAATGGGGCCAGATGCCTGCTGGCACCATTGCCGCTCGGTTCGGCTGGCACCCCGAGTATCAGGCGCTAGTCGAGCAGTCGAGTAGGCCCCGTGGTCCACAGGGCCTCATGATGCGGGCTATGGAGGGCTACCGGCAGGGGAGCGTGACCTCCTCGACCGTCGCTAAGCTCAGCGGTGATCCCAAGGCCACAGACACGAAGGCGACCTTGGCTGAGGACGGAATCACTCCCGTCGGTGCGCCAGCCGTTTCGGCGCCCCCTCCTAGGGACACAGGTGAGCGGCTCACCCCCGTGGAGCTGTTGGCGCTCATGGGCGGCTCTGAGTAATGCACATCCTCGACACTGGACCGATCTTCAAGTTCCTCACCACCGACTGCGTCCCCGAGCTGCTCTGCGCCCTAGGGCACAACAAGATCCACGTGCCTCAGGCGGTGGAGTTGGAGGTCTTGCACACCCCCGATCGGCACAGGCAGTTCGAACACGCACGGGAGGTCTGGCCCCGGTTCCCAGACCGCTTCAGGGTGATCATCCCGGACGCCGCCACCGAGGAACTGAGGCAGTGCTGCCGAGCTGTGCTGGGCATGGAGTTTGAGGACATGTACGCAGAACCCAAGGATCGTGGCGAGCACATGGCGATCCTCCATGGCGTCCTCCGCGCTCGTTCGGGTGAACAAGTAGTCCTCGTGTGCGACGAGACAGCTGGCATCAATGTCATCAAGCGACAGGCGAAGGTGCTACTCGCAGCGCAAGCTAGAGGGGAGCATGTGCCGGGCGGCAGCATTCAGCACGCCGACACGATCCAACTCTTGCGCTGGGCGATCGAGGGTGGCGGTTTCAATGGCAGCCGGCGGCAATTTCTGACGAAGTACAAGGCCATGGCTGCGTTGGACTCGTCGCTGCCGTTGACCGCCAAGGAAGCGGGCCTCACCAAGAGCCCACCATGGCCACCGGACGTCAAGCGCTAGCAATGGGGCGCAGGGCTGGCCGGCTGGTCATGACATGGCAGCGACCGCTCTCATGGCTCCCGGAGGGCTAGACCTCACGCCGCCAGCGCCATGTCGCAGCGCAGCACCAGGTGGGTCCGGAATGCCACGAGTTCGACACGTGCCCCCTGAGCTCCACTTTCTGGCCAGTCAGCTCACGCTGGCTGGCCTTTTTGCGTCTGCACGCGTTAGGAGTCGGCGCAGCTACCCGATCCGGTAGCTGCGCCGACTCCTAACGCCGTTCGATGCGCAACCGTTAGGGTGGCCGTATGGAACACATCGGTCCTCCCGCCGCCGGCCAGTTGCTCATCGCCACGGACCCGGGCAAGGGCGGCTATTTCGACCGTTCCGTGATCCTCGTGCTCGAGCACAACGAGTCGGGCACGCTCGGCGTTGCCCTGAACAAGCCCAGTGAGTACGAGGTTCCCGACCAGCTGGCGGACTGGTCCGCGCTGCTGACCCCGCCGTCGATCCCGTTCGAGGGCGGGCCCGTCTCGCCGCAGGCCGTGGTGGCGCTCGGGCAGCTCGCGGGCCCGTCGGTGAGTCCGCCGGGCTGGAAGACCCTGTTCGACGACGTCGGGCTCATCGACCTCGACATGCCGTTCGAGCTCGTCGAGGGGGCGTTCGCCCACATGCGCATGTTCATCGCGCTCTCCGGCTGGGAGGCCGGGCAGTTGGAGGGTGAACTCATCCGCGGCTTCTGGTTCCGCGCCGAGGCGCGCGCGGAGGAGATTTTCGGCCTCCCCGACGGCCTGTGGCGCCGCGTGCTGCGCCGCCTCGGCGGTCCAGCCGCACGGTGGTCCACCTGGACCGCAACTCCCGTCCTGAACTGAGCCGAGATGACCCCCGCGCCTGATTGACTTACTCTGGCAAAACGGAGGATGTGTGACGGACGAACTGATGGACGATGAGTTGCTCGCGCCCCCGGGCGCGGAGACCCCCGACCCGCAGCGAACCCCCGACGCCACCGACTGGCACTTCTCGCACGGCTTCGCCGACGCGAGGCAGGCGGTGCGGATCTGGGTCGACGAGGACACGAGGCATCTGAGGAAGGTCCGGCTCTCCCCGCGGTGGCGGGACCGGCTGGAGGGCCGTTCGCTGACGGACGCGTTCGCCGAGGCCTTCTTCGGCGCCAACATCCGCTTCGGCGAATCGACCAACCTCGAGATCCCCACCACCGCCGAGCAGGAGCCGGACTTCGACGGCACCCTCGACGAACTCCAGGACCGGGCCGCCGAACTCGGCGACAGGCTCGTGGAACTCGAAGCCCGCGCCCCGGAGGACGTCCGGTGGGCCGACTTCGACGGCGAACAGGTCCGCTACACGGGCTCCGGAGGCCGCGTGCGGGTCACGCTCTCGCTGGTCGGCCTCACGGAGCAGGTGGACTTCGACAAGGAATGGCTCGCCTCGGCCGGTGCCGACGAGATCGGCGCGCACGTGCTCGCCGCCCACACCAAGGCCTACGAGCGCTACGTCCCGCCCACCTTCGTGCCGGGTGAACGGGAAGAACTCGCCGCCGTATTCATGCGGGTGGCGGCCGCAATCGAGAAGACTCTGTCCAAGGGAATCGCATGACTGATCGTGACATTGACAAGGACCTCCTCGGCGACGAGGACCGCGAGGCCGAGCTGTACTACCGGGGAACCCGAAGCAAGAAGGATAAGTCGAAGGGTGCCTCCGGCCCGGTTCCGCTGGCAGCCGGGGGCTCCGGCGCCGGTGGCGCAGCCGCTCCAGCGGCCCCGCCGGCAGCGGCGGGCGCCGGGGCCGGCGGCGCGATGGCTAACGCGCCCGTGGCGCCGATGGCAGCCGGCGGCGTTACCCTGGGCGCAGTAGCGGCCCCCGAGGCTGCCGCGTCGGGCGACGTCCGGTTCGACGCCGACCAGCTGAGCGCCGGCGGCGGCACCGCCCCGGAGACCGACGACCCCTGGGGCGCATACGACAACCCCGACGGCGTCCCCGGCCTCTCGCTCGACGATGAGGACGACCAGCGCCGTGACCAGCGCGGCGGGATGGCGATGCGCGGCTCGGGCACCCGCGGCAAGGGCTCCGGCGGCGGCGCGGGGATGGCCCCGATGGTGCCGATGGGCGGCGCGGGCACCGGAACCGCAGGCGCCGGGGCGGCGGCGGTCCCCGGCGCGACGGTGGGCGGCGTCGGCGCGATGCCGAACCTGGCCGTCCAGCAGCAGCAGGCCGCAGTCCAGGGCGTGATGGCCAGCGCCCAACAGGGCTCGGTGCCGCTCAGCGCACTGAACTCCATGAACGTGGCGCGCGCCTCGAACGCGATGACCGCACCGCCTGCCTCGGGCGTGATGGCGGCTGGCTCCGGTGGCGTCACCGTCGACTCGACGACGCTCGACGAGACCCTGCATCGGATGGGCTTCGACAGCAACAGCCCGCACCTCGTGGGGCCGGACGGCAACCTCTACCCCAACCCGCACTACCAGGGCCCCGGCGATACCGGCGGGAGCGTCGGGGGCACAGCGCCGTGGCGCGGTGGCGACGTCGGTGGCGGTGGCGTCGGGGGACCGACCACCCCGGGCACGACGCTGCCCGCTGACGGCACCCCCGGTGGCTATGACAACGACGTGATCCGGCCCCAGCCCGGGATCACCGGACCGGGCTCGGGCGGCGTGACCGGCCCCGGATCGGGCGGAGGCTCGGGCAGCGTGACAGGTCCCGGAACCGGCGGAGGCGCCGGCGCCGGCTCGGGCTCGGGCGGCGGGGTCAGCCACGACGTCGGCAACCTGAATTCCGGCTCGTACCAGGCACCCGCGGGCTCCCCGTCCACCGGCGGTGGTGGCGGCACGGGCATCTCCGGTGGCGGCTGGTCCAGCCCGGCGCCCTCGACGGGATCCAACCCGTTCACCCGTTCCTACAGCGGCACGAGCATCGCGCGCGGCACCAACTTCACGGTGACGCCCGACGAGCTGCGCGGCGAGGCCCGGGAATGGGAGCGGCTGGCCGACGAACAGGCGAAGCTCGCCCAGCAGTTCAAGTCACTACCCAACCCCGACCCGATCTTCGGCGTCCTGCGCAGGATGGTCACGCCGTACAACGGCGTCCAGCAGGCCTCCGTGGAAGCAGCTTCCGAGCACGGCGACGACGCGGGACACGCTTCGGCGACCCTCGACCAGACCGCCATCACCTACGACGCGAACGAACACGACGGCGCCACGACCGCCGAAGGGATGAACTACTGATGTCGACATACACCGGGGTCGTCCAGGCCTCCCGCTCCCTGTCCGGGGTGGCGAACCTCGCGCTGCGCAACGACCTCACCGAGATGCACCTGACGATGGCGGCCTCGGCCGGCCTGTTCCCGCTGCCCGGGATGGCGGCCGCCGCCAGTGCGGGCGTGGCCATCTGGAGCGCGAAGACCCGCTGCGACGCCGCCCTCGCGCGCGTGACCGGCGTGACGGAGGGCTGGCTTTCGGCGAGTCAGCAGTCCCCGCACCTGCTGCACGAGAACGCCAGGCAGTGGGAGGAACTGGGCCGTCGGGCCCGCGACATCAGCAAGGACATGGAGATCCTGCTGACCCGCAGCCGGGAGAACGGCTGGGAGGGTGAGGCCAACGCCCAGAAGGAGGAGTTCCATGCCGCCGAGCTGGACGCCCAGACGGCGTTCAGCGAGGAGCTCAGCAAGGTGCCGATGACGCTCGAGACGGCCAACAACGTCACCAAGGGCCTCTTCACCAGCCTCGCCAGCATGATCAACGCCTCCCGGCTGACCGGCATGACCATCGCCGGGCGCTTCCCCCTGCCACGGCCCGCAGGCTTCGGCCTCTGCACCCGAACACCGCTGTTGGCCCAGGAGCTGGAGGGCCTCGCGGGCCGGCTGGAGCAGCAGCGCGCGGCGGGTTCGTGGCGGTTCGTCGAAGCGTCGCTCGGCATGGCCATGACCGTCCTCGGCGCGTCCATGCGCAGCCGCCGCCAGCGGAACGGTCGCTAGCCCCACGCGCACACCCGGAGACTTCCGACCCCGCATCCACTCCCATTTGTGAAGAGCCCGTTAAGCTGTGGGGGGACTGGAGGTGGGCAGTGAGCGATGCCAAGCGGATTCTGATCGTCGACGACGATGCGGCCCTGTCGGAGATGCTGCAGATCGTGCTGCGTCAGGAAGGGTTCGAGACCGTCCGGGCGGCCAGCGGTGACATCGCGTTGGCGGAGTTCCGCCGAACACGCCCCGACCTCGTGCTGCTCGACCTGATGCTGCCGGGCATGGACGGCGTCTCCGTGTGCCGGGCCATCCGCCAGACGTCGGGCGTGCCGATCGTGATGCTCACCGCCAAGTCCGACACCGCCGACGTCGTGGCCGGGCTGGAGGCGGGGGCCGACGACTACGTCGCGAAACCATTCAAGGCCAAGGAACTCGTGGCCCGGATTCGCACCCGGCTGCGGCGCGCCGTCGACGACGGCGAGGACACCCGCCGAATCGGCGACCTGACGATCTCGGTCTCCGCCCACTCGGTCAAACGCGGCGACCAGCTGCTCTCGCTGACCCCGCTCGAGTTCGAGCTCCTGCTGGCGCTGGCGAAGCGGCCGTCGCAGGTGTTCACCCGCGAGGAACTGCTGGACGAAGTGTGGGGTTACCGCAACGCGGCCGACACGCGGCTGGTCAACGTCCACGTCCAGCGGCTTCGCGCCAAGGTGGAGCGGGACCCGGAGAACCCCGAGATCATCATCACGGTGCGTGGCGTCGGCTATCGCGCCGGCGAACCGGCCGGTGACTGAGCGCCGCTGGCTGAGGGGCCTGTGGTGGTCGTCGCTGCCCGTCCGCGTCCTGGTCACCACCACCGCCTCCACCATCGCCGTCCTCGGTCTGGCGAGCTACATCCTGCTGCAGACGGCCACCGGCGGCATCGTCGACGCGAAGCGACAGGCCGCCATCAACGAGGCCGTCGGCGTGCACGCTTTCATGCAGCAGCAGCTGCGGGGACCGGAGACGCGCGGCGTCGCGGTCTCGGAGGCGCTCGACAGGCTGGCCGACCAGGCCGGTGCCCAGACCACCCAGTACATGATGGTGATCCACGCCCCCACCTCGACGCTCGTCTCCAGCGGAGTGCTCGCCGAATCCGTGCCCGACGAACTCGTAGAGACCGTCGGATCCCAGGAGGGGCTGTTCATCGCCCCGACGAGCGTGCTGTGGACCGACCCCGAGCAGGCCGACGAGCCCGGTCTGGCGATCGGCACCACCCTCATCACCACCGGCGGGGACCGGGTGCCCGTGTTCTACGTCTTCCCGATGACCTCCGAGCTGCAGGTGCTGCGCGTCATGCAGTCGGCAGTCATCGCCACCTTCCTCGTGCTGGCCGTGGCGATCGGCCTCATCGTCTACCTCGTCACCTGGCAGGTGGTCAGCCCCATCCGACGTGCGAGCGACACCGCCCTGCGGCTGGCGTCCGGCCAGCTCGACGAGCGGATGGCGGTGAAGGGCTCGGACGAGCTCGCCTCGCTGGCCGAATCCATGAACCAGATGGCGGAGGAACTGCAAGCCCGGATCCGCCAGCTCGAGAGCCTCTCGGCGGTGCAGCGCCGCTTCGTGAGCGACGTCTCGCACGAGCTGCGGACCCCGCTGACGACGATCAAGATGGCCGCCGACATGCTGTACGAGTCGAGGGAGGACTTCGACCCTTCGGCGCTCCGCACCGTCGAACTCATGTGGTTGGAGATCGAACGCTTCGACGTGCTGCTCGCCGACCTCCTGGAGATCTCCCGCTTCGACGCGGGCGCCGCGGTCCTGACGCTCGACGACTACGACCTCGGCGCGATCGTCGCCGACGAGATCCACTCATACCAGCCGCTGGCCGAACGCCAGGGCACCGACATCCGGCTGCACCTGCAGACCGAGGAAGCCACCGCGGAGATCGACGCGCGACGCATCCGCCGCGTCCTGCGCAACCTGTTGAGCAACGCCATCGACCACGGCCAGGGCAAACCCGTCGACGTCACCGTCGCCGCCGACGACGACACCGTCGCCGTGACCGTCCGGGACCATGGCGTCGGCTTCGAGGCGGAGCAGTCGGCGCAGGTGTTCGACCGGTTCTGGCGGGCCGACCCGGCGCGGACGCGTATCGTCGGAGGCTCCGGGCTCGGGCTGGCGATCTCGCTGGAGGACGCGAAACTGCACCGGGGATGGCTGTCGGCCTGGGGCAGGCCCGGCAGGGGCGCGCAGTTCCGGCTCACCCTGCCGAGGGACCAGCACACCCGCGTGCTGGCCTCACCGCTGCCGGTGATGCCGGTCGACGACGAAGGGAACAAGCGATGAGACTGCTGGCCGTCGTCCTGGCGCTCCTGTTGGCCGGGTGCGCGCAGATCCCCAGCGCCGGACCCGTCGAGGAGGTGCCGGTCACCGCGGAGCCACCCGGCATCGACATCGCGCCGCAGCCGCCGCAGGGCGGTGCTACGCCGAACCGCATCCTGGAGGGCTTCCTGCTCGCGATGGCGGACCCCGAGTCGGACTACGAGGTGGCGCGCGAGTATCTGACCGCGGGGGCGTCGGCGGGTTGGCGGCCGTCGGAAGGCACCGTCATCTACAGCGGCGCGGTGGTGGAATCCGAGGAGCACTTCTCGGTCGAGGGGAAGCTCGTGGGCAGCCTCGACGAGGACGGCCGATTCACGGCCGGGGGCGGCTCGCTCTCGCACGACTTCGGGCTCGTCTCCGTGGAAGGCCAGTGGCGCATCGGCAACCCACCCGACGGGGTGCTGATCAACCGGTACCTCTTCGAACGCTTCTACTCGCCGCTCACCATGTTCTTCATGGCCCACAACGGCACCCACATCATCCCGGACCTGCTGTCCTGGCCCGAGTCGATGGTCACGCCGTCGCGCATCGTGCAGGCGCAGCTGGACGGACCCGGGCGTTCGCTGATCGGCGTGGTCACGAACGCGATCCCGATGACGGCGTCTCTGGGCCCCGATGGTGCCACGATCGACGGCGACGGCGTGGTGACCGTCGACTTCACCGGCATCAGCAACGCGCTGGGGGAGGAGGGCCGACGCCGGATGGGGGCGCAACTGCTCTGGTCGCTCACCTCGGTCCCCCGGGTGAGCGGGCTGCGGGTGACGAACGAAGGCAGCGCGTTCCCGTTGCCCGGCGAGAGCGCGGACGGCGTGCTCGAGCTCGCCACGCAGCAGAGCTACCAGGTGCTGGCGCGCCCGGCGTCGCAGGACCTGTTCGGCGTCAGCAGCCAGGTGCCCGGCCGGTTCGTGGGCCGGCAGCGCTTCGAACCCCTGCGCACGGACCTGCCGCGCGCCATCGAGGTGGCGCTGTCCCTCGACGGCAGCCAGCTGGCCGTGGTCGCGGAGGACCGGCAGAGCCTGCTGGTCGGTCCCCGCGAGGGCGAGCTCCTCGGGATCGACGAGCTCTCGGGCATCCGGGACACGCAATTCGTGCTCGGGGCGTTCTTCGCGCTCGTCAACGGCGAGGAGGGCACGGAGCTCGTCTCGGTGGCCGCGGACGGGCAGGTGGAGGCGATGACCGTCGAAATGCCTGAGGGCATGGAACTCGTCGGGGTCTCGCTGAGCCAGTCGGGCGCGACCGCGGCCGTGCTGGCGCAGCGAGGTGACACCGTCGTGCTCGGACGCATGACGCTGTACCAGGGGGAGCGGCTCGACGGCTGGCAGGAGATGCCGCTGCTGGACGCGAACGGCAACGCGATCACGGACGTCGTCGACGTGCAGTGGAATTCGGAGTCGACGTGGGTCCTCGCCGGCGTCGCGGGTGGGGAGCAGAGTGTGTTCGTGGTGCGCTCCGACGGTTCGCACGTGGAAAGCCTGGGCGGGATCGACACGCAGATCGCGCAGGTGGCGGCGCTGCCGAGGCCGGGCGGGGGGCTGATCGCGCTGCGCGCCGGCAGCGGGGAGGTGTGGCGCTACTCGTCCCCGGACGGTTGGAGCGCCCAGGAGACGACGGTGGGTTCCATCACGTTCGCAGGTTGACCCTGTGGAGAGTGCACATCCGGGTGCGCCCGCTTCCATAGTGGGACATGAGGATCATCGATGCACTCGCCGACCTGCTGCTCGGCGCGCAATGCCCGGGTTGTGACGTCGCACGCTGGGGGTTCTGCCCGGGATGTTGGGCCGGATTGGACGCGCCACCTGCGCCCGCGCCGCGGGTCAGCGGCCTGAGGATCGTGGCGGCCAACAACTACCGCCCGCTGCTGTCCTCCGCGATCCCGCGCTACAAGGACGACGGTGCCCTCCACCTGGAGCGAGCACTCGGGCTCCGGCTGGCGGTGGCCGTCGCGGCGCTGGACCCACCGGCGGGCACGCTGCTGGTGCCGGTGCCCTCGAAACCGTCCGCGGTGCGGGCCCGGGGCTTCGACCACGGCGCTCGCCTGGCGGAACGCGCCGGGCGGGTGCTCGGCCTGCGCCGGCGGCGCGCACTCGTGCGACGACGCCACGGCGCGGACCAGCAGGGTCTCGGCGCAGCGGCCCGATCGGCCAACCTCGCCGGTGTCATGCGCGCCCGGGGCCCGCTCGGGAAGGTGGTCATCGTCGACGACGTGGTTACCACCGGTTCCTCCCTGCAGGAGGCGTGGCGGGCGCTCAGCGAGGGCGGTGCCGAGGTGCTGGGGGCGGCGGTCATCGGTGATGCCGACACTTCCCTGTAGACCGTGCCTCGTTTGTCTCGAAGCGGTAACGTTGTCACATGGAGACGCCGCAGGGTCCAGCTCATCCGCTGAACACTGCGGCTCTGTGCTTTCTACTCTAGGAGGAGCCATGGACGTTGTCGTCACGGGTCGTCACTGCACGATCAGCCAGGATATGCGGGAGCAGGTCACCGACCGTCTCACCACCGTCGAACGCCTGCGTGATCGAGTGATACGGGCTGAGGTCGAATTCAACGCGCGAACCACCACGAAGGATCCGGAGGACGCCGTGGTCGTGCAGATCACGCTGCGGAGTCGCGGGCCGGTGATCCGCTCGGAGGGGCGCTCCTCGGACAAGATGGTGGCGTTCGAGGGGGCGCTCGACCGGTTGAAGACGCAGCTGCGCAAGGCGGCGGACCGCCGCAAGACGCACCGGGGCCTGCGCTCCGCGAACGGCGACCTGCCGTTCATCGAGCAGGCGGAGGCACCGGAGGCCGCCGACGCGGTCCCCACCCACGAGGTGGCGGGGCTCGTCGTGACCGGTGATGGCCCGCTGGTGGTCCGCGAGAAGGTGTTCGAGACCGAACAGCTCACCCTCGCGCAGGCCCTCGACGAGATGGAGCTCGTCGGCCACGACTTCTTCCTCTACGAGGATGCCTCCACGGGGCGCCCGTCCGTGGTCTACCGCCGCAAGGCGTACAACTACGGGGTGATCCAGCTGGACATCGCCAAGTAGGTGAAGAGTGTGGGCGGTCCGGTGCACGATCGGGCCGCCCACCTCCATGCTCCGGTTCTTCGGCCATGGGCGCTAGGATGGCCGAGGCCATAATTTTAGTGATCCGAAGGACGTAACGACGTGGGATTCATGGACTTCCTGAGCGGCCTGGGCTCCGGCGCCCAGTTGAAGAAGCTGCGGAGGGTCGCCGATCAGGTCAACCTGATCGAGGAGGAGTTCCAAGCACTCAGCGACGCCGAGCTCCGCGCGGAGACGGACAAGTTCAGGGAGCGCATCGCCGACGGCGAGTCGCTGGATCTGATCATGCCCGAGGCATTCGCCGCGGTGCGTGAGGCCTCGGTGCGCGTGAGCGGCAAACGCCACTTCGACGTACAGCTCATGGGCGGCGCGGCCCTGCACTGGGGCAACATCGCCGAGATGAAGACCGGTGAGGGCAAAACCCTCGTCGGCACCCTGCCCAGCTACCTCAACGCGCTCTCCGGCAAGGGCGTGCACGTCATCACCACCAACGACTACCTGGCGAAGTACCAGTCGGAGCAGATGGGGCGCGTGCACGCCTTCCTCGGCATCCGCGTCGACGCGATCCTCACCTCGATGAAGCCGGACGAGCGCAGGGAAGCGTACGCGGCCGACATCACCTACGGCACGAACAA
>JAAYZP010000417.1 GCA_012514785.1 Propionibacterium sp.
AGTAGTCGTTGTTCGGGTCCCACGCGCGACCGAGGTAGGCGGGGTCCATGTTCGAGAGGTTCGGCAGGAGATCCTTGTTGAACTTCATGAGGAGGCCGTTCTCGGCCATCTGCGGGATGAATGTTCCGGTGGGCACCACGATGTCGTACCCCGAGGTGCCCTTCGCGGCGATGAGCTTGGCGATGAGCTCCTCGTTCGACGAGTAGGAGTCGAGCGTCACCTTCGGTCCCAGCTGAGATGTGAAGTCCTCGATGACGCTCGGTGCGTCGTAATCGCCCCACGTGTAGATCGACAGATTGCCCTCGAGCGCGCCGCCCGTGGCGACGGTCGACGGCTGGGTGCCGGCGGGCGTGCAGGCGGCGAGCACGGCGGTGCCGCCGGCGAGGGCGGCGAGCGACAGGAACCGCCGGCGGGACAGCTCCCGCGCGATGATCGGTGCGGCGGCGCTGCTGGCGAGGATGCGGAGGGGAGGCTGCTCGGTCATGTGGTGGACCTCTGACTCTCTGTTCGGGTGCTGCGGGCTCGGGTACCGGTGATCTCAGCCGAGATCGGCGCTGCGGACGGTGGAGGTCGTGGGCGGTCCCACGTAACCGCCGGTCTCGGCGGCGTCATCGGCGGGGAAGACCTGGACGGACTCCGGTCGCCAGTGCGCCCACACCGTGTCGCCGACGGCGAGGCGGGGCGAGTCCGGGGTCGGGCGGCGGGAGAGGACGGACTGTGCCTCCGGGCCGGATTCCCCGGGTGCGGCGCCGCCCAGCTGGACGAGGAACTGCATCAGCTCGCCCAGATGCGACTGACCGATCACGCGTCCTTCGACGAGGTTGGCGTCCCCGGCCGGGCGTTCGACGGACAGCTCCACGAACTCGGGCCGCACGGCCGCGCGGGCGGCGGCGCCGGGGCGCAGGCCGGAGATGGCGGATGCCGGGCGCAGCAGCGCCTCGGCGGTCGCGACGCCGCGGACATCGTCGGTGACGGTGCCGTCGAAGAAGTTCTGCTGACCGACGAATGCGGCGACGTACGCCGAGGTGGGGGAGCCGTAGATCGTGTCGGAGTCGGCGAGCTGCTCGATGCGCCCGTCGCGCATGACGGCGATCCGGTCGCTCATCGACAGGGCCTCGCCCTGGTCGTGCGTGACGAAGATGAACGTGATGCCCAGCTGCGCCTGGAGGAGCTTGAGCTCCAGCTGCATCTCCTCTCGCAGCTGACGGTCGAGGGCGCCGAGCGGCTCGTCGAGGAGCAGGACGGCAGGGCGGTTCACGAGAGCGCGCGCGAGGGCGACGCGCTGCTGCTGGCCGCCGGACAGCTGAGTGGGCTTGCGATCTGCGAAGGTGTGCATGTGGACCATGCTGAGCGCCGTCGACACGCGTTCGCGGATCTCGGCCTTCGCGACGCGCTTCTGCTGCAGCCCGTAGGCGACGTTCTCGGCGACGCTCATGTGCGGGAAGAGCGCGTACGCCTGGAACACCGTGTTGACATCGCGCTTGTACGGCGGCGCGCCCAGGACGCTTCGTCCGGAGATGCGGATGTCGCCGGCGTCCGGGTGCTCGAATCCCGCGATCATGCGCAGCGTCGTCGTCTTGCCGCAGCCGGAGGGGCCGAGCAGGGACAGGAATTCGCCGGGCTGGATCTCCAGGCTCAGGTCGTCGACGGCGGTGTGGCCGCCGTAGCGCTTAGTGATGCCGGACAGGATGACCGATCCCGGTGCGGCCCCGGGCGGGGCGGACGCGGATGGAGCCTCAGCAGTGGACGTCACGAACGACACCTCCGGTCCCCGCGCCGCCGTGGCGCGTGTGTCCGGTTATTCAATCCCCTGGGTGCCTCGGAGTGCAACGATTCCGTGGAGGGAACCGGACGATCCGTATGGCGGACCGGGGTGCGCGACAGATCGTCCTGCCTCGTTCAACCACTGCCCCATGGAGCCTTGGGGCTCAATGTGGCGCAGATAGTCGTCTTACGCGCGGGTAGTGACCACGCGCGCCACTTAGGGCCTTGACCCATGGAGGCCCGGGCTCAATGTGGCGCAGATGGTCGTCTTACGCGCGGGTAGTGACCATACGCGCCACTTAGGGCCTTGACCCATGGAGGCTTGGGGCTCAATGTGGCGCAGATGGTCGTTTTACGC
>JAAYZP010000418.1 GCA_012514785.1 Propionibacterium sp.
ACGGCTCATGGCGGGAGAGTCCCCGGCCCAGGGTCGCGAGGTGCTCGCCGACGACGACCGCCGCGTCGAGCGGGTCCTGCTGGAGCTGCGCCTGGCCGCGGGGCTGCCGCTCGCTGTCCTGACCGAGTCCGAACGCGAGCGGGTGGGCGGTGTCGTCGCGAAGGGCTGGGCCCATGTCGATGGCGACCGCCTCGTCCTCACCCGGGCCGGCCGCCTGATGGCCGACGGCATCGTCGTCGACCTCCTCGACTGAGCCCCGCGGGGCTACAGCGCGAGATGTAGTCGAAGCGCACCGTCGATGGCCGCCATCAGATGCAGCGGGGTACGCCCCACCAGAGCCCCCACACGTTCGATCGCTACAGCTCGTACCTGCTCGGCCTGCGCCTTCGAGTCAACGGAAGTGCCGGTGTCTTCTGCTGGTAGCAGGACCTGGAACGGGTAGATGTGAGTGGTGTTCGTCGTCAACGGCACGATGGTCACAACGCCTCGGTCCCGGCGTGCGGCGCTGGCGTTGGCGTCGTCGTTGCTTACGATGACCGCAGGCCGGCGCTTGTCGGCTTCGCTGCCCCTTGCGGGATCGAGGTCGACCAGTCTGATCTCACCGCGCAGCATCGGCTGTGCCGTCGCCGGAGACAGTTTCCCAGGCCTCGGCATCCGCCGATGAATCCCACTCTTCAAAGGCCTCGTCATAGGCACGCTGAAGCTCTGGGTCGCCAAGCCGACGAATCGCCTGTTGAATGGCGGCCGACCGGGACTTGAGCCCTGCGGCGTGCACGAAACGATCGAGGGCTTCGACGTCTTCCTCGGAGATGCTGACGCTTAGCTTGACTTGGCTCATGGGTCCATTCTACTACCGGGGTCGCACCCAGGTACGACCGGGACTCCAAGCATGTGCCGCGAGTCCTTGGACGTCGACGCACAGCCGTTCGGGGCCGAGGCCCACCGTGTGCCGGGAAGCGGCCCATGCCGCGAAGCAGTGGAGACCTACGCCGCAACATCACGGCACAGGGTGCACATGCCCCTTAGCCGAAGCCGTGGTGCAACGGGCAGGTGAGACGTACTCCGCCGCATCCCGGAACAACTCGCACAGTCCCCAACGCCCCGGGGAGGTACTTTTGCATTCGGTTGCACCTACCCGGGCGAACCGATTCCACCGCACCCCTTGCGCCCACTGCCCCGTTGCTCTACTGTATTAGGCATCTAGTACAGCAATACAGGAGGCGGTCGCGTTGGAGTTCAACAGCTCGGCACCGATCTGGCTCCAGCTGGTCGACGAATGCTCGAGACGCATCGTCACCGGCGAGTGGCCGGCGGGCAGCAAGATGCCCGGCGTGCGCGAACTCGGCGTCGAGCTGGGTGTCAACCCCAACACGATGCAGCGTGCCTTGGCGGAGCTGGACCGCACCGGCGTCACCATCCCGGACCGCACGATCGGCCGCTACGTGACGGAAGACACCGCTCGCATCGACGAGCTGAGGGAATCCGTCGCCGCCGACAGCGCCGACGACTACATCCACCGGGCGCGTGGGCTGGGCATGAGCCTGGCCGCCGCCCAGAAACTACTGACCAACCGTTGGCACCACACGGAAGGAGACTGAACCATGACGGCTGTCAGCGTCCGATCCCTGACCAAGAAGTACGGGGCGTTCCCCGCACTCAACAACCTGTCCTTCACCCTCGAGGAGGGCAACGTCGTAGGCCTGCTCGGCGAGAACGGCTGCGGCAAGACCACCCTGCTCAAGGTGCTCGCCGGCGTCCTGCTCCGCTACGACGGCGACGTCGAGATCGCGGGGTACCACCCCGGGCCGGAGTCGAAGGCCACCGTGAGCTTCCTGCCCGATGAGAGCTTCCTCGCCGACGGCGACCGCATCAGCCGCTGCGCGGACATGTACGGGGACTTCTTCGCGGACTTCAACCGCGCCAAGTTCGACGACATGCTCCAGTTCTTCATGCTGGAGCCGGAGATGAAGCTCAGCCAGCTCAGCAAGGGCATGCGGGAGAAGGCACAGATCGCGCTCGCCATGAGCCGGGACGCGAAGGTGTTCCTCCTCGATGAGCCGATCTCCGGCGTCGACCCCGCCGCCCGCGACGTCATCCTGCGCGCGATCGTGCGCAACCTCGAACCCGATTCGCTCGTGGTCATCTCCACGCATCTCATCAGCGACATCGAGCCGGTCCTCGACCGGGTGCTGATGATGCGCTACGGGCAGGTGCTCCTGGAGGGCACGGTCGACGACCTACGCGAAGAACACGGCAAGAGCATGGACCAGCTATTCAAGGAGGTTTACCAATGGTCGGCAAACTGATCAAGTACGAATTCCTGCGCACCCGAGCGCCGCTCGCGCTCGCCGGCGCGATCGGGTTGGCCATCTGCGCTGTCGGATACGTGCTGGCGCTCGTCGCGCCCGTGGTCGCGATAGTGCCGTTCGTCGTCGGATTCACCATGGGGATCATCTTCACCTTCGCGGTGCAGATCTACCTGGCCGTCGATTTCTACCGCTCGTCGTTCGGACGACGGGGCTACTTCACCCACACGCTGCCGATCAAGGGCACGACCTTGGTGCTCACCAAGCTCGGTTATGCGCTCATCGCCACCGCGGCCGCGATGGTGTGGAGCGTGGTGCTCCTGCTGGTCAGCCTCGCGAGCGCCGTCGAGCTGGGGATGATCACGTACGCCGAATTCTGGGCGGGGTTCCGGGACCTCTTCGGCGCGGGCAACCTGTTCCTCACCTTCATGATCCTCAACGTCGTCGCGCTGATCCTCGTCACGATCGTGCAGTACTTCTTCGCCGTGGCGGTGGGCAGCGAGGCATGGATCAACAAGGCCGGCGGGATGGGCCCCGTGGTCACCTTCCTCATCGTCTACGTCGCGATCCAGCTCCTGGCGCTCCTGGCGCTCCTGATCCCGCCAAGCTACAACCCACTCAGCGAGGCCTGGTCATGGTCGGTGCCCCTGATCGACATGATCCGCAATCCCGACAACGTCGGCATCCCGATCTCCGCGTTCTGGATCACGTATGTGCTCTCCGGGCTGATGCTGTGGCGCACCGTCGTGTCGGTCAACAAGAAGCTCGAGCTGCGATAGCTTGATCCGAATGGACCGCTACTCCCGCGACGTGCTGGCCCCCGGCTGGCAGAAGGCGCACCTGAAGAAGACGAAGGACACCGCGATCGAGTTGGACATGGTGGTGGAGTTCGACGACTTCGTCGGGGCCGTCGTCGGGTGGGAGCACGGTGTCGTCCTCCTGGAGGACCGCAAGGGCAAAACACGAGGGTTCCCCTTCGGAGCAGGATTCCTGCTCGAGGGGGAACCCGTCGCGTTGCGGCCCCCGCTCAGGAAGGGCACCGCGAAGCCCGCCTACACCGCTTCGGGTTCCCGTGCCGACGCCGCCCCCCAGAAGGCCAGGGTGGCGCTCCCGAGCCGCATCTTCGTCGAGGGCCGCCACGACGCCGAACTCATTGAGAAGATCTGGGGTGCGGACCTGCGACACGTGGGCGTCGTCGTCGAGTATCTGGGCGGCATCGACGACCTCCCCGCCATCGTCGAGGAGTTCGGCCCCGAACCCGGGAGGCGTCTCGGGGTGCTGGTGGACCACCTCGTACCGGGGTCCAAGGAGT
>JAAYZP010000419.1 GCA_012514785.1 Propionibacterium sp.
GGCCGGGCACGCGCTTGTCGACGTTGTTCGGCCGGAACGGCCCCGACTGGAAGAACGTGTGCGCCAGGGCGAACGGCGAGCCTGCGGCCATGCCGTCGGCCTCCCAATCCAGCGGCGTGATCAGTTTCTCGGTGACGATGTCGGTGGGGTAGCCCTCCTCCTGGAGGAATCGCAGGAGGCGCTCGCGGATCCGCGGTCCCTCGACGTGCCAGTCCACCTGGCCCACCTGGAGGTTCGGCGTCGGTTCGAGGACGTAGATGCTGTGGTGCCCCTCGGGGGCGGCGGTGGGGTCGTCGAGGGAGGGGATCGTGACGAGCCGCGACGGGTCGCGCATCGGCCGGCCGCTCACGAGCAGGTCCGTGAACGCCTCCTCCCACGCGTGGCCGAAGTGGATGTTGTGGTGGCCGCGGTGCTCCGGGAGCTCCCCGCGCACCCCCACGTGCCACACGACCGCCGACGGCGAGTACTTCCCGCGACGCACCACCCGCGGCGGCGCGAGATCCGGCAGCAGCCGCTCGTACGCCACGGGCAGGTCGAGCGTGCACACGACGACGTCCGCCGTCAGCACCTCACCGCCGTCCAGCGTCACCCCGGTGGCGCGGCCGCTCGCATCGCGGCGCAGCTTCGTGACCGTGCTGGACAACCGGATCTCGACGCCCGCCTCCTCCGCCGCGACGGCCATCGCCTGCGGCACTGCGCGCATGCCGCCGTCGGGGAACCAGACACCCTCGATGGAGTCCATGTAGGTGATCACGGCGTAGATCGCGAGCGCCTGCGCCGGGGCGAGCCCCGCGTACATCGCCTGGAAACTGAACACGCGGTGCAGCCGCTCGTCCCGGAATCGGCGGGCGATCGTCGGCCCGAGCCTCCCGAGGCCGCCGAGCCGCACCAGGTCCAGGGCCGCCTTCGGGTTACGCAACAGGCCCAGCGGGGAGTCGTAGTTCACGTCGATGAAGTTGGGCATCTCGGTGAGGTAGAGCTTCCGCAGCCAGACGACGAACTCGTCGAAGGCGGCCGCGTCCGCCACACCGGATTCCCGAGCGATCTCCTCGCGCATGCGGGCGTGGTCGTGCCACACGTCGAGGCGTGAGCCGTCGGCGAAGTTGGCGCGGTAGGCCGGGTCCAGCAGCCGGAGCGACACGTAGTCGGAGGCGCGCTTGCCCACGGCGCGGAAGGCATCGTCCAGCAGGTCCACCATGGTGAAGACCGTCGGCCCGGTGTCGAAGGTGAAGCCGTCCTGCCGCAGGACGCCGTTGCGCCCGCCCGGGGTGGACTCGCGTTCGACGACCGTCACGTCGTGCCCGCGCCCGGCGAGGTGCATGGCGGCGGCGAGCCCGGCCAGGCCCGCGCCTACGACGATGGTCCTCACAGGTCCCTCCACGCGGTGACACGCGCGGCCTCCCGCAGGCCGGCCACCCCGCGCTCCTCGAGGTGCTCCGAATCGAGGTGCCGGAACGCGGACGCCATCCGCCGGTTGATGAGCTCCTCCACCTCGTCCCGGATTCCGGCAGCCAGCAGCGCCCGCTGCAGCACTGCGACGTCGTCGTCCTGCATCGCTTCGGTGCCGAGGCGGTGGAGGCGGTCGCCGTCCTCGCCCAGGAGGTGCTCGTGCGCGAGCGCGAGGATCACCGTCGCCTTGCCCTCGGCGAGATCGTCGCCGGCCGGCTTCCCGGTGACGGCGACGTCGCCCCACACACCCAGGATGTCGTCGCGGTAGGCGAACGCCTGCCCGATGTCCCTGCCCGCGCGGAGCAGCGCGGTCATCGCCCGTTCGGAGGCCCCCGCGGCGAGCGCGCCGAGCTGGAGCGGGCGGCTGACCGTGTAGGCCCCGGACTTCAGCCGACCCACCTCCTTGGCATGGAACAGGTCGCGGCGCCCGGCGGCCGCGCTGGTGAGGTCGGCGCGCTGGCCGACGATGAGTTCGATGCAGAGCTCGTACCACGCGTCGCGGAAGCGCCTCGGGAGCCTATCCATCAGCGCGTCGGCCCGCGTATGCGCGAGGTCGCCCAGCAGCACGGCGAGGTTGCGCCCGAACGTGTCCGCGTCGCC
>JAAYZP010000420.1 GCA_012514785.1 Propionibacterium sp.
GAAGGGCCAGACCTAGGCGGAGACCAGCACGTGCAGGGCCGAGAGGGCCTCGTCGAGGCGGTCGGCCGGGACGAGCAGGTGGTCGTGGTGGAAGCCGGCGATCACGTTGCAGCTGATGCCGATGTCCGCGAGCGTGGCGCTGACGGCGGCCGTGAGCCCCACGGACTCCAGCGACGAGTACACCCGCAGCGTGATCCAGGCCCCGACGAAGTCGTAGTCGAGCCCCAACCGGTCGGCGTCGTCCTGGGCGACGACGACGCTCAGCCCCTCGTCCTCGACGACGCTGGCCAGCACCTCCGCATCCGGCATCGCGCCCTTCACGGTGGCGAACACGAACCGGCCGGGCCGCACCTGCGGGTCCATCGTCGCCAGCAGGGTGGGCAGGTCAGTCTCAGGAGTCACGGGGCCACCGTACCCGGCCCCGCAGAAGCACGGTGCCGAACCCCTGAGCCGCGCAAACCCCTTGCGCACCACCACCCCCGAGACGTAAAATCACAAGATGCGCAAGCGCTTGCGCACGTCGAGGAGGCGAAGAATGAACGCCACCATCTACGAGGTCGCCGACCGAGCCGGCGTCTCCATCTCGACGGTGTCGCGCGCCCTCCGTCACGGCGGCCGGATCTCGGAAAGCACCCGCACCCGCGTGCGGGAAGCGGCCGAGGAGCTCAACTACCTCCCCAACGCCGCCGCGCAGACCCTGGCCGGCTCCGCCGTGCGCTCCCTCGGCATCGTCCTGCCCCACGTGCAGGGCACCTACTACGCCCAGCTCGCCGTCGGCTTCGAGCGCCGCGCCAGCGAGCTGGACCACTCCGTCGTCCTCCTCCTCGTCGGCCCCGACGCCGACGCCCGCCCCGCGGTGCGCCGCCTCGCCGCCCAGGTGGACGGCCTCGCCTTCATGGCCAAGAGCGCCGCCGACGACAGCCTCGTCGCCGAGATCGCCCGACGCCGGCCGACTGTGACCGTCGCCCGCGGCCAGTTGCCCGGGCTCCCCGCCGTCCAGGCCGAGTCCGAACGCGCCGCGGCCGACCTCACCCGCCACCTCGTCGAGCACGGGCGCACCCGGTTCGCCTTCGTCGGCCCGATCGACCCCGGCTCGGACATCGCCGCCCGCTACGCCGGCTTCACCCGCGCCCTCACCGAGGCCGGGCTCGAAGTGCCGCCCAACACCGACCTCCCGCTGGATGAAGATTCCGGCCGGGCCCTCGCGCACGAGATGGTGGCGGACCACCTCCCCCACGACGCGATCGTCTGCGGCAACGACGAGGTCGCGGCCGCTGTCGTCTACGAACTGCAGGAGCTCGGCGTCGACGTACCCCGCGACGTCGCCGTCGTCGGCTGGGACGACATCCGCCTCGCCCGCTACCTGCGCCCCGGCCTCACGACCGTCGCCCAGCCCGTCGCCGGGCTCGGCGCGCTGGCCGCCGAACATCTCCACGCACTCCTCGCCGGGGAGGACGTCGTCGAGATGACCGTCCTCCCCACCTACTTGGTGCACCGCCAATCCTGTGGATGTGATGCGCCGAGACCCTCCCCCTGCTGACCACTAGGGAATCGAGCAACCATGAAGATCCGACGCAGTGTTTCCGTGACACTCACCGCCCTGTTGGCGGTCACCACCATCAGCGCCTGCGGGCGCGACGACGGCGCCTCCCCCGGCGACGACGAGCAGGCCCCGCCCGTCGAGGAGGGCGCCGCCACCGGCAGCCTCAACGTCTGGGCCATGGGCGCCGAGGGCGAGGCACTCCCCGAGCTGGCCGAGCAGTTCATGGCCGACAACCCCGACGTCGACATCACCGTCACGCCGGTGCCCTGGGACTCCGCCCACGACAAGTTCACCTCATCCATCGCGGCGGGCACGGCCCCCGACGTCGCCCAGGTGGGCACCACCTGGATGGGCGAGTTTGTCGGACTCGACGCGCTCGACCCCACACCCGACCTGATCGACCCGGGCATCTTCTTCGAGGGCGCCCAGGAGACCACGGTCGTGGACGGCACCTCCTACGCCGTGCCCTGGTACGTCGAGACCCGGCTGGTGTACTACCGCACCGACATCGCCGAGCAGGCCGGCATCACCGAGCCCCCCACCGATTGGGAGGGGCTGAAGGAGATGGCGCGCAGCATGCAGGCCGACGGCGGCGCCACCTGGGGCATCGCGCTCCAGCCCGGCGGCACCGGCTCCTGGCAGACGGTCCTGCCGCTGATGTGGTCCAACGGCGGCGACGTCGTGAACGACGACGTCACCGAGTTCACCTTCGACAGCGAGGAGAACGCCGAGGCCCTGGCCTACTACCAGTCGTTCTTCACCGAGGGCATCGCCAACGACGCCCCCGCCGACGGCACCACCGAGGCCGATTTCGCATCCGGCTCCGTGCCGATGTTCATCTCCGGCCCGTGGATGATGGCGGCGGTCGAGGCGGTCGGCGGCGAGGGCTTCGCCGAGCAGTACGACGTGATGGAGATGCCCGCGGCCGAGACGAGCGCCTCGTTCATCGGCGGCTCGAACCTGGCCGTATTCAAGAACACCGAGAACCGCGACGCGGCCTGGAAGTTCGTCGAGTACCTCACGCAGGAGGAGACGCAGATCCAGTGGTACGAGCTGACCACCGACCTGCCCGCCGTGCAGTCGGCGTGGGACGCCGACGTGCTGGCCTCCGACGAGAAGCTGGCCAAGTTCGGCACCCAGTTGGAGAACGCGTTCGCCCCGCCCTCCATCAGCACGTGGGAGCAGATCGCGGACAGCTTCGACTCCCAGGTGGAGCGCGTCGCCAAGACGGGAACCGATCCTGCGGAGGCACTGGCGACGGTGCAGCAGGAGGCGACCTCGATCGGCATGGGCTAGGGCCATGTCCGCCCCCGTCACCACCACGTCGGGGCGACGTCGTCGCTCGCGCCCGGGCCGCCGCGGCGCGAGCGAGGCGCGGGCGGGCCTGATCCTCGCCCTGCCGTTCGTGGTGCTGTTCTCGGTGTTCACGCTGTGGCCCGTGCTGCAGTCGATGTTCATGAGCTTCACCGACACCCGGATCACGGACATCCGGACCCCGTTCGCGGTCAACTTCATCGGGTTCGACAACTACGCCAAGGCGCTCGGCGACCCGGTGTTCAGGCGGGCGGCGCTGAACACCGGGGTGTTCGTCGTCGTCGGCGTCCCGCTCACGATCGCTGCCGGCCTGGCCGCGGCCGTCGCGCTCGACAAGGGCATCACGAAGTTCCGCAGCGTCTTCCGGATGGGCTTCTACACGCCCGTCATCACGAGCATCGTCGCGGTGGCGGTGGTCTGGCGGTTCCTGCTCCAGCCCGAGAGCGGGCTGGTCAACACGGTGCTCGGCTGGGTCGGCATCGACGGCCCGAACTGGCTGGGCGACACCCGCACGTCGCTGCTGTCCCTGATCATCATGGCCGTGTGGCGCAACTTCGGCACCGGCATGATCATCTTCCTCGCCGGCCTCCAGGCCGTCCCCTGGGCGCTCCACGAGGCCGCCTCCCTCGACGGCGCATCGTCGTGGCAGCGCTTCTGGCACATCACGTTGCCGGTGCTGCGCCCCACCTTCCTGTTCGTAATGGTGGCCACCACGATCGGCTACCTGCAGTTCTTCGAGGAGCCGTTCGTGATGACCCAGGGCGGGCCGCTGAACAGCACGCTGTCGGCGTCGATGTACACGTACCAGCAGTTCGGTTTCGGCAACTACGGCGTGGCCGGCGCGATGGCCTACCTGACGTTCCTCGTGATCGTCATCGTGACCGTCATCCAGTTCCGCGTCACGAGGGAGAAGTGACATGCAGCGCTCACGATCCATGTGGTGGCTCTACGTGGTGCTCACCATCCTCCTGCTGCTGGTCATCACCCCGTTCCTCTGGATGATCCTCGGCAGCTTCAAGACGCAGGGCGAACTGCTGCGGGTGCCGCCGACGTGGCTGCCGGAGGCGCCCACGTTCGACAACTTCACCCGCCTGTTCGAGCGCCTGAACTTCGGGCGGTACTTCTTCAACTCCTCTCTCGCGCACTTTTTTCATGCCCCCAGTTAACAAGCCTAAATGGCCGTTGACTGGGGGTTTTACCGTTCTTGGGTTGCGACAGCGTGTGACATCCGACGCCACAGTGGGTCTTGTCGTGGGCATAGAATGGGCACAGAATGGGCACAGATCCGGACCAGGGATCGGATCCTTGTCCGTGAAGGAGCGCCGAAATGAGTGACGGGGTACGCAAGCTGGATACGGGAAACTGGAACGCGCGCTACGTCGGTCCCGACGGCAAACGCTACAGCCGCACCTTTCGCGTCAAGCGCGACGCGACCACCTGGCGCGGGCAGGAACTGCGCCTGATCGACCTCGACGACTGGACACCGCCGGCCAGTCGGAAACCGAAGCACGCCAGCGCGGACGGCCCGACTGTTTCGGAGTGGACCCAGCGGTGCATCGAGACGCGAGCCTCCCGCTCGCGGCGGCCGCTGAAGCCCACCACCGTCGACAACTACCGCAAGCTGACCCGTCTCGCCATTGCGCCGACGGCACTGGGAGAGCTGACGTTGACGGACGTGACCCGGGATGACGTCGCCGCGTGGCGAGAGTCGCTGCCAGCGGCGACAAGGACCCAGAACGGGAAGGCCTACGAACTGTTGGTCTCGGTGTTCGCAGACGCGGTCCGAGAGGGGCTGATCGCTGCCTCTCCGGTCACGCTGCGGGGTGCGGGCACACCTGAGCGGGTCCGCGAGCCTCAGGCGCTGACGCCAGCGGAGGTGGACGCCTACCTGGCTGCCGCTGAGCCCAAGTGGCGGCCGGCGTTGTTGTTGTCGGTGACCTGCGGACTGCGGATCGGCGAAGTGTTGGCACTGCGGGCGCGTGACCTGGATCTCGATCAGGGGCAGCTGCACGTTCGGCATACCGTGGCGAAGGTGGACGTCGGCAACGGGCGCCGTCGGATTGTATTGCAGGAGCCGAAGACCAGGGAGGCCGTCAGGACCGTCCACCTGCTGCCGCACACGGTGGATGAGCTGCGCGAGTGGCGCTCGACGTTGCGACGCCTCGGGCAGAACGACTTGCTGTTCCCGAATCAGTTCGGCGGCCCCTTGAACGACGATGTGCTGCGGAGGGTGCACAAGAAGGCCGCGGCCGCGATCGGTCGGCCGGACCTGCGGAACCACGACCTGCGAGCCACTGCTGCCACCATGTCAGCCCAGTCCGGCGCCACGGTGCGGGAGATCCAGGCGCAGCTGGGGCACACGACTCCGGCGATGGCGCTGCGCTACCAGACTGCGTCAGCCGAACGGGATGCCGAGCGGGCACGTCGGGTCTCGGCGGCCTGGGGGGCGTAAGCCACCTTTTCCCGAACCTTGAGGGGCGTTCTCAGGCTGTTGGGATACGTTCGTTAGGCGCTGTCAACGGCAGTTTGGGCTGTGGATGATGGGGGGTCCTGGTCGGTGGGGGTGATGTAAGGGGTGATGGCCCGTCTGCGGAGTTCTCCCTTCCCGTATCCGAAGCTTGCCGGGGATGGATCCCCGCACGGAGGGGGTACGTTTGTTTACCCCAGTCAGCACGGATATGGGACGGGAGTATGGGGGTTTTGGGCCAGCGGGGGGTGACGAAAGGGGTGATGTTCAGAAGCGAGGATGCGGGCAGAGATTCAGCCTCATCGAGAAGGAGTTCCCATGGCCAGCATCAAATCTTTGCTGAAGCAGACCCCGCGTTACGCGACCTTGCCTGAAGCGGCCGAGTACTGCAGGAGCTCGCGGCGATCGCTGGAGCGACGTATCGCAGAGGGCAAGCTCACCAGGTTCAGGAACGGTTTCCGTGTGCTCGTCGACCTGAACGAGATCGACGCCTTGCTGCGCGGTGATGGCCGCTAGAGCGTGAACTAATCGACATCCCCAGTCACGTCACCCAGCAGACTCCGCCGACGTTCCTGTTCAGCACCAGCGACGACACCGTGGTCCCCATCAGGAACTCCCTGGCCTTCCTCGGCGCACTCGCGGAGGCCGAAGTCTTGTTCGAGTCCCACATCTACCTGCTGGGTCCGCATGGTCTCAGTCTGTCCACGGCGGCCACCGCCAATGGCGAGGGGGCACTGGTGGAAGCCACTGTGGCCCAGTGGTTCCGGGACTCCGTCCGGTTTATCCGCTCGGTGCTCGGCGACTTCCCGGTGGAGGGTGAGCCGGAGACCTTGTCCACCCTGGTGCGCCGTCGCCGGCCCGGTCTGGACATGCGGATCGGCAAGTTGCTCGAGGACGATCGGATGGCGGAGGCATTGCGTCGGCACGCGCCGGGCCTCGTCGCTGCTGCGGAAGCCGATGTCTGGGTGAAGTCGATCTCGCTCAATCAGGTGCTGCGCAACCGACCCGACGTTCTCACCCCTGACGCAGCCGCTGCGCTGGAGCGCGATCTCCAGGCGTCGCAGTAGGGGAAAGCCGGGCGTGCGGTTGCGATCCACCGACCATGCTCTGAAGGCGGGTCCGCGCGGCCCGGTCCTGCTGCAGGATCACCACCTGCGGGAGAAGATCACCCACTTCGACCATGAACGCATCCCGGAGCGGGTGGTGCACGCCCGCGGCACCGGGGCCCACGGTGTGTTCGTGGCCAACGGCAGGGCGTCGAAGATCTGCGCGCCGCGTTCCTGGGCAAGGGGGGAGACGCCGGTGTTCGTGAGGTTCTCCACCGTGGTCGGCTTCCGCGGTTCGGCCGACACCGTCCGCGACACCCGCGGATTTGCCACCAAGTTCTACACCTTCGAGGGCAACTACGACCTGGTGGCCAACAACATTCCAGTGTTCTTCATCCAGGAAGGCATCAAGTTCCCCGACATCGTGCACGCCGTCAAGCCGGAACCCGACCGGGAGATCCCGCAGGCGCAGAGTGCGCACGACACCTTCTTCGACTTCGTGTCGCTGCACACGGAGCGCCGTCAGCGGTGGGCCATCCAGTAGGGTTCAAAGCGACAGTCCCGTCCGATCAGCCGAAGGCATCATGTCCCCACCACCTCGCCGATGGAGCGTCGCCAACGCGGCCATCCTGGTGACCGGTCTGACGCTCATCTCCACCCTGCTGGGTTTCATCCGCGATGTGGTGATAGCGGCAGTCTTCGGCGCGAGCCGCGAGCTGGACGCGTACCTGGCCGCTCAGGGCCTGATGAACATCATCGTCGCCTTCGTGGCGGGTGCCGTGGCTCGTTCAGCCGTCCCTGTCACCTCGCGGGAGGCCGCCGGCGAAACAGATGGTTGCCGCGGGCATCGCGGCTTCGATACCGCCTTCACCATCACGTTGCTGGTGTTGGGCGTGTTGGGTGTGTTGATGGCCATCTTCGCCGCGCCCGTCACGACGGTGATCGCTCCGGGCTTCGACGGACCGCAGGCCGAACTGACGGCCTACCTGACGCGGATTCTTCTGGTGGCCACGGTACTCGTCGCGGGCACGAACCTGCTGGCCGGACTGGCTCAGGTGCATGGCCGCTTCGGATGGTCCGCCCTCGAGGGCGTCCCGTTCAACATCGTCATGATCGCCGCTGCGGGGGTCTTCGGGCCGCGGTACGGGATCGTCGCGCTGGCGATCGGTTTCGTCATCGGTTCGGCAGCCCGGCTGCTCATCCAGTTGCCCCCACTGCGGGCGGCCCGGGTGCGGATCCGGCCGCGGTTCGCAGTATCCGATCCCGGTTTCAGGGCGATCGCCCGGCTGGCCCCGGCGATGCTCGTCGGCAGCGCCATCGGCAACGTGAACACCATGGTGGACAGGGCGGTCGGTTCCACGCTGGACGACGGGGCCATCACTGCCCTGTCCTACGCGTGGCGGCTGATCGACCTGCCCGAGACCCTGCTGGTCGCCTCACTGCTGGTACCGCTCTACCCTGCCCTGGGGGCGGCCGCTGCCGACCGCGCCGAGGTCCGGCGACTCGTGGGCCGGGGGCTGTCGCTGATCGTGACGGTGCTGACGCCCCTGTCCGTGATCCTGGTGGTCGCTGCCCGCCCGGCCGTTGCACTGGTCTTCGGCCACGGAGCCTTCGACGCCGACGCGGTCTCGCAGACGGCAGTAGCCATGATCTGGTACGTGCCCGCGTTGCTGGCCCTGAGCTGCCGACAGCTCATCGTGCGCGCCTCCTACGCCATTGGTGACTCGCGCACACCGGTCACGATCGCCCTGATCGCCATGGTGCTGAACCTCATCGGCAACCTGGTTCTGGCCCCGATCATGGGCGTGGCCGGCATCGCCCTGGCCACCTCCATCTCGATCGGCACCGCAGCCGTCCTCAACGGCTGGCTGCTGTGGCGCAAGCACGCCGCGGTGGCTCTTCGGCCACTGGCGGGTCTTGTTGCGCGCGCGGCGGGGCTGGGCATGGTTGCGCTGGCCGTGGGTCTGGGAGTCAGGCACCTCACGTCGGGCCTGCCCAGCGTGGTCGTCGGAGCAGCCGTCGGCGGGGCAGTGCTGACGGTCTACTTCCTGGGGCTGTTCATGCTGCGTGTCCCTGAGGCCATCGTGTTTCGTCAGGCGCTCGGACAGGTGGTTCGGCGTCGCAACCGCCGCTCGGGGTGAAACGGTGTGTTTTGTCAAGTGGAAGTCGGCCGTTTGAGCGCGGATTTTCCGGCCAGTTGTGCATGGTTTCCGGGCATGTGAGCGCGGTCGGAATCTGTGGTGTGGGGTGAGGGTCAGAACGGGTGTTCATC
>JAAYZP010000421.1 GCA_012514785.1 Propionibacterium sp.
ACCGGCCAGGTCAACTCCGCGGCGATCGGCACCGACGCCTTCCAGGAAGCGGACATCCGCGGCATCACGATGCCCATCACGAAGCACAGCTACCTCGTGAAGGACACCAAGGACATCCCGCTGGCCATCATGGAGGCCTTCCACATCGCCGGTACCGGCCGGCGCGGGCCGGTGCTCGTCGACATCGCGAAGGACGCGCTGTCCAACAAGGCGACGTTCGTGTGGCCGAAGGAGATGGACCTGCCCGGCTACCGCCCCACCACCACCCCGCACGCCCGCCAGATCCGCGCGGCGGCGAAGATGATCAGCGAGGCGAAGCGCCCGGTGCTCTACGTGGGCGGCGGCGTCATGGCCGCTCGCGCGCACAAGGAGCTCGCCGAGCTCGTCGAGCGCACCGACATCCCCGTGGTCACCACCCTGAACGCGCGCGGCGTGTTCCCCGACTCGCACGAGCTGCACATGGGCATGCCCGGCATGCATGGCACCGTCGCGGCCGTCGGGGCCCTGCAGAAGTCGGACCTGCTGATCGCACTCGGCACCCGCTTCGACGACCGCGTCACCGGCAAGCTGGACAGCTTCGCCACCGGCGCCAAGATCATCCACGCGGACATCGACCCCGCGGAGATCGGCAAGAACAAGGCCGTCGACGTCCCGATCGTCGGCGACGTGAAGAACACGCTCACCGAGCTCAACAAGGCGCTCGCCGACATGCCTGCCCCCGACGCCGACGCCTGGCGCGCGCAGCTCGGCACCATGAAGGAGCGCTACGCGCCCCGCTGGGACGAGGCGCCCGACGGCCGGCTCTCGCCCCAGGAGGTCGTCAAGCGCCTCGGCGAGCTGGCGCCGGCGGACACGATCTTCGTGACCGGTGTCGGCCAGCACCAGATGTGGGCCGCGCACTACCTGCCGCACCAGACGCCCAACTCGTGGCTCCAGTCCGGCGGCGCCGGCACCATGGGCTACTGCGTCCCCGCGGCGATGGGCGCCAAGGTGGCGGCACCGGAGCGCATGGTGTGGGGCATCGACGGCGACGGCTGCTTCCAGATGACCAACCAGGAGCTCGTCACCTGCGCGCTCAACGACATCCCCATCAAGATCGCGCTGATCAACAACAACACCCTCGGCATGGTGCGCCAGTGGCAGAGCCTCTTCTACGAGAACCGCTACTCCAACACCGACCTCCAGACCGAGCGGCTGCCCAACTTCCCGATGCTCGCGGAATCGATGGGCTGCGTCGGGCTGCGCGCCACCAACGAGGAGGAGATGGAGGAGGCGCTCGCGAAGGCGATGCAGATCAACGACCGCCCCGTCGTGGTGGAGTTCGTCGTCCACAAGGACGCGATGGTCTGGCCGATGGTGCCCGCCGGCACCAGCAATGATGAGATCAAGGTGGCGCGCGACATGGCGCCCGACTGGGAAGAAGAAGTCCTGTGACCGCGTATACCCTCAGCATCCTCGTCTCGAACCGGCCGGGTGTCCTCACCCGGATCTCGGCGCTCTTCTCGCGTCGCGGGTTCAACATCGAATCGCTCGCCGTCGGTGAGACCGAACGCCCCGAGCTCTCGCGCATGACCGTCGTCGCGCAGGTCGACGACCCGGGCGCGCTCGAGCAGATCGTCAAGCAGCTCCACAAGCTCGTCGAGGTCCGCAAGGTCCTCGAGCTGGGGGAGCAGGCGGTGCGCCGGGAGATGATCCTCGTGAAGGTGCGCGCCGACGTCAACAGCCGCAGCCAGGTGATCGACGTCGTCGGCCTCTTCCGCGGCAAGGCCGTCGACGTCTCCAGCGACTCGATCACCATCGAGGCCACGGGCAGCCGCGAGAAGCTCGACGCCCTCCTGAATATGCTGGCACCGCACGGCATCCAAGAACTCGTCCAGTCGGGTCAGGTCGCGCTCGGGCGCGGCACCAAGACCCTGGGCGGCAAGACCACCAAGTAACAAGGAAAGAAGCTTTCATGGCAGAGATGTTTTATGACGACAACGCCGATCTCTCGATCATCCAGGGCCGCCACGTCGCGGTCATCGGATACGGGTCGCAGGGCCACGCGCACGCGCTGAGCCTGCGCGATTCGGGCGTCGACGTCCGGATCGGCCTGCGCGAAGGCTCGGCGTCCAAGGCGAAGGCGGAGGCCGAGGGCCTGCGCGTGCTGCCGGTGGCCGAGGCCGTCGAAGAGGCCGACCTCATCATGATCCTCGCCCCCGACCAGGTGCAGCGCCACGTCTACGCCGAGGAGATCGAGCCGCACCTCGTCGAGGGCGACGCGCTCTTCTTCGCGCACGGCTTCAACATCCGCTTCGGCTACATCCAGCCGCCGGCCGGCGTCGACGTGTGCATGGTGGCCCCGAAGGGCCCCGGCCACCTCGTGCGCCGCGAGTACGTCGACGGCCGCGGCGTGCCCGCGATCATCGCCGTCGAGAAGGACGAGTCGGGCAAGGCCTGGGACCTCGCGCTCAGCTACGCGAAGGCGATCGGCTCGCTGCGCGCCGGCGGCATCAAGACCACCTTCACCGAGGAGACCGAGACCGACCTGTTCGGTGAGCAGGCCGTGCTCTGCGGTGGCGCCTCCGCGCTGGTGCAGGCTGGCTTCGAGACGCTCGTCGAGGCCGGCTACCAGCCCGAGGTCGCCTACTTCGAGTGCCTCCACGAGCTCAAGCTGATCGTGGACCTGATGTACGAGGGCGGCATCGCCAAGCAGCGCTGGTCGGTCTCCGACACCGCGGAGTACGGCGACTAC
>JAAYZP010000422.1 GCA_012514785.1 Propionibacterium sp.
CCGCTGGGCCGACAGTTGCGGGGCTGTCGGCAGCGGTGGTGCGGCCCGCTCACCGACCTTGCGGTCCGGGTGCTGCCGGAGCGATGGTGCCAAGGGGCCACGTGCAGGCAGTCGTCACACGGATCGGGCTGCCGGGTCTGGTTGTATCGTCAAGGCGGACGCCCGTAGGTGACGGGCGCTCAGGGCTGTCCTGGAAGTGAGTCCGTTGGCTCTGAGCATGGCGGCGATGTGAACGGCTACGGTTCTCTCGCTGAGGTCGAGCGCGTCAGCGATCTGGAGGTTGCTGTGTCCTTCGGCGGTGAGTGCGAGCACACGGTGCTGAGCCGGTGTGGCGAGGACTGGTTGCTGCACGAGCGCTGCTTCCTGCTCCACCTGGTCGAGCAGCCAGCCCGGCCAGGTGTCCAGAAGGGCCCGGGCGCGTTGAAGCTCCAGCGCCGCGGCTGTCGGGCGGCCCTGACGGCGGTAGGTTCGAGCCAGCGCTAGATGGACCCGTGCTCGGTCGGGAGCACTGCGGGACGGCTTCAGGAGTTCGAGTGCTGCCGCCGGTTCCACGTCCTGGTGACGGGCATCGGCGATCAGGACCTGGACGTGCGGCGCGAGGTCGCCGAGCCCGCCGGGCAGGGTAGCCGTGAGGAACTCCTCGACGTCGTCGGGCGAGTGTCCGCTCTCGAGTGCGATCTGAGCGGCCTGCCAGCCGCGGTGCGGCCGTGTCGCGTGTCCTGCCCGGCTGGTGCATCTGGCGTAGGCCCGGAGCGCGGCTCCGAGGCTCCCGGCGCCGGCTGCTGCGGCGGCGACGTGGCCGAGGTAGGCGTAGGTACGCACCCAAGGGTGGTCCACGGCGACTGACAATGACCGGGCGCGCTCTCCCAGTCCCCTTGCCTCCTCGCGCCGGTTCGCGTGCCAGGTGAGGACGGCGGCCTTGGACAGGACCGCGATCAGCTCATTGCGCTGCGAGGTGTCCGCGATCTGCTCCTGTGCGTTGCTCCACGCCCGCTCCCATTGCCCGCAGGTCATGCCGACGTCGACCGCCTGCCGCAGGACGGTTCCCTGGTCCGGCCAGCCGTGCAGCAGGGTGCGTGCCTCGCTGATCCGGACCCAAGCCTCCACCCGACCCTCGATGGTGTGCAGGTGATGCTGCAATGCGTGGATGCGGAGGTTCAGCGCGTTGTTGACGGCGCGGGCGGCCGTCGCGGTGCGGGTCAGCGAAGCATCGTAGGCGACCTGGTCCAGCACAACGAGCGCTTCGGACAACCTCATCGAGCTGGCCGGGTGCGACCCGTCGACGGTCATGCTGGCCACAGTGACCCGGGCATCGGCCAGCGCCTCCGCGGTGGCGTGGTCAAGGACGGTCCCACCGTCCAGGAGCTGGTGCCCGAGCATGCTCGCCTGCTCGGCGCAGCGCAGAGCCTGAGGGAGCTGCACGGCGAGGAGATGCAGACCGGCCCGCATCGCGAGCACCTCGAGCCGAAGGCCATCGTCGTCGACGGCGTACTGCCCAGCCTCATCAAGTGCGGCCCATGCCTGGTCCCCGTGTCCCGCGACCCAGGCCGGACGGCAGGTCGCGAGCAGTGCGCGGCACTCGACACGACGATCGACCATCTACGTATTATTGACTAGTTCCTCACGAGGAGGCAGGGGCAGGGTGGTGCTCGTGACTGACTTTGCACTGCATGCCGATGGCGTCACGCGCACCTTCCGGGTCCGCGGCGGACCCGACCGCACTGCTCTGGACCGCGTCTACCTCGAGTTGCCGGTCGGTGGGGTCCACGGGTTGCTCGGGCCCAACGGCGCCGGCAAGACGACTCTGTGCCGGATCGCCAGCACCGTCCTGACGCCGACGTCCGGCTCGATCACCGTCCATGGGTATGACGTGCTCGACGACGCGGAGCAGGTCCGACGAAAGATCGGGATCGTCTTCGGCGGTGATCGGGGCCTCTACGGCCGGCTCACCGCTCGGGAGAACCTGCAGTTCTGGTGCGCCATGAACGGGGTCCCGCGGCGGGCCACCCCTGGACGGGTGGACGCACTCCTCGACCGGCTGGGGTTAGGCTCTCGTGCTGCCGAGCTCGTCGAGACCTTCTCACGCGGGATGAAACAACGTCTTCACCTCGCGCGTGGGCTGGTCGCCGACCCGCCGGTCCTGCTGCTCGACGAACCGACCGTCGGGATGGACCCGGTCTCGGCGCACGAGTTCCGCGCCCTGGTGGACGAGTTGCGCAGCGAGGGGCGGACGGTCCTGCTGACCACCCACGACATGGCCGAGGCCCAGTCCCTGTGCGACACCGTCACCTTCATCGACGACGGGCGGATCGTTGGCAGCGGCAC
>JAAYZP010000423.1 GCA_012514785.1 Propionibacterium sp.
CATGCCCATGGCGTGGTTGGACGAGGCGAACACGACGCGTCGCACACCGGCTTGGCGCGCAGCCTCGAGGACGTTGCGCAGGCCGACGATGTTGGCCTCCAGCACGTCGTCCCACTCCGACTCGGGGGAGGCTGCGCCCGCCATGTGCACGACGGTGTCGACGCCGTCCATGAGGTCGAGGATCTCGTCGAAGTCGCTGAGGTCGGCCTCCTCCAGCCGCTCCTCCTGCTCGGAGGTCTTGGGGGTCCGGCCGTGCTCGAGGACGTCGTAGTCGTCGCGTAGGCGCTCGGCGAGCACGAAGCCGACGCCCCCGGTTGCTCCGGTGATGAGAATTCGTCGTTTCATGTTCCCAGTCTCGCCGACGAATGGTTCAGGAGCCGAACGATCCAGGGGTCAGGCTGAGCCGAAGCGTCGATCCCTCGCCGCGTACTGCTCGACCGCGCTCCACAGGTCCCGCCGGTCGAAGTCCGGCCACAGGCGGTCCATGAAGATCATCTCGGCGTAGGCGGACTGCCAGATCAGGAAGTTCGACGTGCGCTGCTCGCCGGAGCTGCGCAGGAACAGGTCCACGTCGGGGATCTCCGGCTCGTCGAGGAAGTGCGGGAAGTTCTTCTCCGTGAGCTTCTCCGGGTCGAGATGGCCGGCGGCGGCCCGCCGCGCGATCTCGCGGGCGGCGTCGACGATCTCCGCCCGGCCGCCGTAGTTGACGCAGAACTGCAGCGTGATCGTGTCGTTGTCCTTGCTCATCTCCTCGGCCACCTCGAGCTCCTTGATCACCGACGGCCAGAGCCGGGGCCGCCGCCCCGCCCAGCGGATCTTCACCCCCAACTCGTTCAGCTCATCGCGGCGACGGTGGATCACGTCGCGGTTGAAGCCCATCAGCCAGGCGACCTCGTCGGGCGCGCGCTTCCAGTTCTCCGTCGAGAACGCGTAGGCGGAGACGTACTGGATGCCTACCTCGATGGCGCCGTGGATCACGTCGAGCAGCGACGCCTCCCCGCGGGCGTGGCCGTCGGTGCGCTTCAGGCCCCGCTGCTTGGCCCAGCGCCCGTTGCCGTCCATGACGATCGCGACGTGGCGGGGCACGGCCTTGGCGGGCAGCTGCGGCGGCTGCGCGCCGCTGGGGTGCGGGGTGGGGCGTCGGCGAGGCTCGGGCATGGTCAAAGGGTACCGACCTACTATGGGGATATGGCCACATACCGGGATCGCGCCGTCGTGCTGCGCACACATCTCCTGGGTGAGGCCGACCGCATCATCACGCTCCTCTCGCACCAGCATGGCAAGGTCCGCGCCGTGGCCCGCGGGGTCCGGCGCAGCTCGTCGAAGTTCGGCAGCCGGCTCGAGCCGTTCAACCACGTCGACGTCCAGTTCGCGCAGGGCCGGGGGTCGCTGGAGGTGATCGCCCAATGCGAGTCCATCCACCCGAGCGATCTGGGCACCGACTACCTGCGCTTCACCGCGGCGGAGGTGCTCGTCGAGGCGGCCGACCGGCTCGTCGCGGAGGAGGGCAGCCCGGCACGCCAGCAGTACTGGCTCCTGCTCGGCGCACTTCGCGCCCTGGAGCACGACCGCCACCCACCGGCACTCATCGTCGACTCCTACCTCCTGCGGGCCCTCGCGGTCGCCGGCTACGGCGTCGCGATCACCGAGTGCAGCGGCTGCGGGCAGGGCGACGTGGGGTGGTTCGCGCCGCACGGCAGCGGCGCCAGCTGCACCAACTGCAAGGAGCCGAGCGCGGTGCGCTTCGACGACGACGCCCGCGCCCACATGGGCGCGCTGCTCGCGGGCCAGTGGGCGACGGCGG
>JAAYZP010000424.1 GCA_012514785.1 Propionibacterium sp.
GTTGAGGGCACCCACTGGCCGCGGCACTGGAGCGCAATCACGCAGGAGGCGGGTGAGCGCGTCGCTTCCTCGGATGCGCAGTCGTTCTCAGGCCGGCGCTCGCTCATCGTCCGCGGCCGCAGCGACGCCGCAGTCGGCGCCCGGTCCTCACACGTCCCGGCTCGTGGGGGTTCCATCTACGAGGCGTGCGTGCAGGTGCTCGTCGAGGCGGGCCGGGCGAGGATGTACCTCGAGTTCTGGGACGGCGCCGGCAGCCGCCTCGCCGCGCACTTCAAGGAGACCACGTTCCGCGGCGGCTGGCACCGGGTCGACGTCCGTGCCGAGGCGCCGGCGGACACGTCGACGGTCACGGTCATGCTCAACTCCGGCACCCGAGCGCTGGGCATCGCGTACTTCGACGACGTCGTCGCCCGCGAGGTGACGCCGCTGCCGATCGACCGTTTCGGCACGGCCGCCTTCACCGCGGCGATCCGGGGCGTGACGGTGATGGGCGAGCGCCTGTTCGTCTCGTCGCGGTCCCCCGTCGACGGCCACCTCCGCCTGGCCGAGGTCGACCCGCACACCGCATCCGTCGTCACGCAGGTGGACCTCGACGTCGGCGGTGCCGCGGGCGGGGCGCTCGCGGGCGACGGCACATACGTCTACATCGTTCCCGCCGGCGGGAGCGACGTCTGGCGCTTCGACCCACGGACCGGGGAAGCGTCGGCATGGGCGCGCATCGGGGACGAGGCCGTGTGGGCCTACGACCTCCGGGTCGTGGGAGAGCACCTGTACCTGGCCACCTACCCCGACGGCCACGTGCGGAGGTTCGGGCTCGGCGACGGACTGGCGGAGAGCTACGGCGCGGTGTCGTCGTCGCAGTACGCCACGGCCGTGCACGCCGACGATCGGCACGTCTGCGGCGGCTCGACGGAGGCGGGACGGCTGGTCCGCTGGCCCATCGACGGCGGCGTCCCGGTCGAGATCAGCCCAGCCCCGGACCCGGCCGACGGGGGCATCGTCGCGATGGCCCGCTCGGGCGGGGCGCTCGTCGTCGCGAGCGGGAGCCGGGTCATCTGCATCGACAGCAATGGTGGACAGGTCGTGCACGCCGCCCCCGACGACGACCACCTCGGCCACCTCGCCGTCGGCCCCGACGCCACCGTGTACGCACTGGCCCGGCGCGGCGGCGCGCTGTACCGCGTCGACGACGCCGGCCTCACCTCCGTCGCCGTGCTCCCGGGCGAAGGTGCGTACGAGGCGCTCGAGGTCACCGCCGACGGGCTGCTCGTCGCCGTCACCATCTCCGGGGACGTCCGAACGGTCGACCCGGACGGCGCCACGTCGGAATTCAGCCTCGTGGACGGCGCCTTCGCGTACCCGGACGCCGTGCACAGCATGCTGCTGCACTCCCGCACCCAGCAGGTGTGGGTGGCCGGCCGGGATGCGATCACGGTCCACGATCCAGCCACGGGGCGGCACACGATGTTCCGCACGCCGGGCGAGGCGGGCGCGCTCGTCGAGGGCAGCGACGGCACCGTCTACGCCGCGCTGAACGGCAGCGGCCACGTCGTCCGCTACGACCCCGAGAGCCACCGTCGCACGGACATGGGTGTGATCGGGCACGGGCAGCGCCGCATCACCGGCATGCACTTCGACGCGGCGCGCGAGCAACTTCTCATCACCTCGAGCCCCACCGGCCCGGACCGCGCGGGCGCGCTGACGTTCGTCGACCCGGCCACCCGCGAACTCGACGTGCACGTCGGCCTCCTGCCCGAGCAGAGGGTGATGGGGATCGCCGTCTCGGGATCGACGGCGTACATCGTCGGCGATACAGACGCGGATTCCGCCGAGCCGACCCAGAGCGCGGCCGAGGTGGGCGCCGTCGACCTCCACTCGCGCACGCTGCTGTGGCGTGGGGTGCTGGAGCCGTCGTGGGAGTCGTACGAGACGGTACTCATCGACGAGGGCACGCTCTACCTGATGGGCCGGTGCCCCAGCGGGCACTGGTTCAGCTACGACCTGACCACACGCGAGATCGTCCGCCGCGGAGCGCTCGGAGGCCGCGGCGCGTTCGGCCTCTCGCGCGGCCGCGTCTTCAGCTGGGCGCGGTGGGCCGGCGAGATCCGGGAGCTGCCGAGCGCTGCGACGGCGGAGGAGTCCCTCGTCCACGCTGGGGTGGAGCCGGGGTGGGCCGGCAACCCGATGTTCAGCTTCACGTCGAACGGCCGGGAGACCTGGGGCGCCGACGGCACCGAGCTCGCGCGGTTCCCGCTGATTGCGTAGCCCTACGCCTGTGTGGCGACGCCCTCCCTGTTTGTGATGATGCTGCCCGGGTGCGCCCGGGCGGTAGGTAGTGTGGAAATCGTGACGATTTACGGATTCCACGCATCCCACGAGCAGATCTCCCCCGGGCAATTGCTGACCGACGTCCAGCACGCGGAGGCCGCCGGGTTCCAGGCCGCGATGTGCTCCGACCACCTCGCCCCCTGGTCCGCCCGGCAAGGGCACTCGGGTCTGGCCTGGGCCTGGCTCGGCGCAGCGCTCGCGACGACGAACCTCACCTTCGGCACGGTGACCGCACCCGGGCAGCGCTACCACCCGGTGATCGTCGCGCAGGCCATCGCCACACTGGGGCAGATGTTCCCGGGCCGGTTCTGGTCCGCGCTCGGCACTGGGCAGCTCATGAACGAGCACGTCACCGGCGAGCGTTGGCCCCGCAAGGAAGTCCGGCAGCGGCGCCTGGAGGAATGCGTCGACATCATCTCCCGCCTCCTCGACGGCGACACCGTCTCCCACGAAGGGCTCGTCAGCGTCGACGAGGCACGCCTCTGGGAGCACCCCGAGCCGAAGCCGAAGCTCATCACACCCGCGCTCAGCCCGGAGACCGCCGCGCGGGGGGCGGCATGGGGCGACGGTGTGGCCACGATCAACATGGACGCGGCAACCATGCGGGAGATCCTCGCGGCATGGGACGACGCTGGGGGCACGCCCCACAAGATCCTGCAGCTGCACCTGTCCTGGGCACCCACCGACGACGAGGCCTATGCCATCGCCCACGACCAGTGGCGCTCCAACGTGCTCCCCGCCCCAGCGTCGCTCGATCTCACGACGGCCGGGCTGGACGCGGTGAGCGCCGACGGCGTCGCCGAGGAGCAGGTGCGCGGGGCAGTCGTCGTCGCCTCCGACATGGGCGAGCTCGCCCAGCGGATCCACGACTTCGTCGGGCTGGGCTTCGACACGGTCTACCTGCATCACGTGGGCCAGCACCAGCGCGCCTGGATCGAGGCCGCCGGGGAGCACCTCCTCCCCCAGCTCAGGTCCTGACCGCGGGCACCTGCCCAAGCCGGGGGTGGTTTCGACGGACGCTCGCTGGCGCTCGCTGCTCAACCATCGATGTGGCCACCTTTTGCTGGTTGAGCCGCCGCCGGGACGAAGTCTCTGCGGCGTGGTCGAAACCACCTTCAGCACGCGCTGGGACTGGGGTCCGTGGGCTGGTTGGGGGTGGTTTCGACGGACGCTCGCTGGCGCTCGCTGCTCAACCA
>JAAYZP010000425.1 GCA_012514785.1 Propionibacterium sp.
CACCATCGGCGGCGTCACCGACAGCGAGGCGAACGCGGACACCGTCGTGCCGTACGGGTTGCCCTCCTCATCCGCCGTCGTGACGATCGTCACCGGAGCCGGGACCCGCGCCATCGCGTCCCGGAACTGCTGCTGAAGCTCGGTCAAGTCTGCTCCTCCAAGGCTCCCCACCTCTGCGCATCGTATCGGGGGTTGGTTAGACTTCAAGCATGATCCATGACGTGGTGATCCTCGGTGCGACGGTGGCCGGCCTCACCGCAGCCCGGATGCTGGCGCGGGACGGATTCGACGTCGTCGTCCTGGATCCCAACATCGAACACCGCAGCGCCGCCATCGGGCACGGCGTCGCCGCCGCTGGCCACGCCTCGACGATCTCCGACATGCGCGCCAACTACGGCGAGGCGATCGCCGTGGAGCACATCCATCGCAACCTCCGCGGGACGGAGTTCATCCGCTCCGTGCTGGCCGAGGGCGACGCCACGGGCCTCGAGCTGGGCTTCGTCGACCACTCCCGCGGACACACGACGATCCCCGACCTGCAGGACCTCGCGCAGCTGTTCGCGGAAGCCGGTGCCGAGGTGGACATCACGCCGGGCGCGCTGAGCTCCCGGGCGCTCGTCGTCGACCCGCTGGAGTACGCAGCCGCGCTGCGCGCCCAGGCCGTGGCCGCAGGCGCGCAGGTGGTGCACGGCGTCACCGTCACGCACGTGCGGCGCAAGGAGGGCGCGACGGGGATCGCGTTCCGCAACAACCTCGCCTGGGCGCGCGAACCCGGCGCCGTCGCGGCCATCGCGGCCGTCGACACGCTCGGCGTCACCCCGTGGGGTCGGCAGGTGCGGGTGGGCCCCGCGCAGTGGATTCCGACGATGACCGCCCGGCTCGCCAGCCCGATCGGCTGGGTGGAGCTGCGCTCCCACGGCGCGGCCTGGATGGTGCGCCCGGACGGGGACCACCACCTCGTGGTCGGGCATAAGGCGGGCCTCGGGAAGATCGACGACGCCATCACGGCGATGGCGGAGGAGTTGGAGTCGCAGGGGGCGGAGGTGGTGGCGTCGGGCAGGCTCGCGATCGACCCGAGCGACCACGGCCGCCCGCTCGTCGGCATCTCCGCGATCCCCGGCGGCTACTACGCGCGTGGCAACGGGCGCGGCGAGCTGATGAACGGCACGGCGTCGGGGCTGTGGCTTGCGGAGACGCTGATCGGCCAGCACGACGGCCGGTCCCTGCCGCTCAACCGGCGGATGCGCGCCGGGGTTCGCTCCTGGCTGCTGAGTCACCGGCGGTAGGAGCTAGATCCAGGTACCCAGCCACATCCGGAGCATCCACTGGGGGCGTGTCATCAGGTCGAACGTCAGCACCGGGTGGATGAACGCGAAGTTCAGGATGATCATGCCCACGATGAGCCCGACGATGATCGCCCGCCGTCGGCGCTGGGGGTGGTGCGCGGGGCCGAGGAAGCGCACGAGCACCATCGCGAGCCCGATCACCGTGAACGGGACGATCATGATCCCGTAGAAGAAGAACAGCGGCCGGTCCGAGAAGCGGAACCAGGGCAGCCACGTCGCGGCGACGGCGAGCAGCGGCACCGCGAAGCGCCAGTCGCGACGGCCCAGCCACAGCCACAGCGCGACGACGAGCGCCACGGCCGCGATCCACCACAGCAGCGGGGTGCCCATCGCGGCGACAACGCGCAGGCAGGTGGTGCCCACCGCGTCGCAGCCCTGCTCGCCGGGCTGGATCTGGTTCTCCGCCGCGACGCCGGTGGTGCGGATCATGAACAGCCAGCCGGCCGGGTGGGCCTCGTAGGTGTGCGTCGCCTCGTTCATCATGTGGTCGCCGGTGTGGAAGTTGAACATCCGGCGGTGGTACTCGGCGAGCGAGCCGAGCGGCTCGCCGAGGAACCGCACGAGCGGGTGGTCGGGGTTGTTCGCGCCGAAGTCGCGGCCCCAGCCGCCGTCCGTGCGCAGCCAGCCGGTCCACGTCGCGACGTAGGTGATCGCCCCGACGACGACGGTCTGGACGAAGGCCGCGG
>JAAYZP010000426.1 GCA_012514785.1 Propionibacterium sp.
GGCGGCCTCACCGCGGTGTCCCGCGCCAACCTGCACGTCGACGAGGGCGAACTGGTGGGGGTCATCGGGCCCAACGGCGCCGGCAAGACCACCCTGTTCAACGTCCTCACCGGCGTCTACCCGCCGTCCTCGGGCACCATCGAACTCACCGTCGACGGCACCACGACGTCGATCGGCGGCAAGCGTCCCAACGCGATCTGCCGGGCAGGCGTCGGACGCACCTTCCAGAACATCCGCCTGTTCAAGGACCTCACGGTGCTGGACAACGTGCGGATCGCGATGCAGCAGTCCGTGCCGTACGGGCTGCTGACCGCCTTCACGCACGCCGGGAAGTTCGGCGCCAGCGAGCGGGAGATCCGCGACGAGAGCATGACGCTGCTCGAGGTGATGGGGCTGGCGACGAAGCACGACGAGCTGGCCAGGAACCTCTCCTACGGCGACCAGCGCCACCTCGAGATCGCCCGCGCGCTCGCCGTGCAGCCGAAACTGCTGCTGCTCGACGAGCCCGCCGCCGGCATGAACCCCAACGAGACCAACGACCTCACGTCCCTGATCGCACAGCTGCGAAAGGACTTCGACCTCACGGTGGTGCTCATCGAACACGACATGAGCCTGGTGATGCGGATCTGCGAGCGCATCTACGTGCTGGACCACGGCGTCGTCATCAGCGACGGCACCCCCGAGCACGTGCGCAACGATCCGCTGGTCATCCAGGCGTACCTCGGCGAGGAGGCTCCCGATGCTTGAGATCCAGGATCTGCACGTCCACTTCGGCGTGATCCACGCCATCAAGGGCATCTCGTTCACGGTCGAGGAGGGCGAGATCGTCACCCTGATCGGAGCCAACGGCGCCGGCAAGACCACAACGTTGCGCTCGATCTCCGGGTTGAAGAAGCCCACTTCCGGCACGCTGCTGCTCGAGGGCGTCGAGATCAGCGGCTTGTCGCCGCAGGCCCGCGTGGCGCGCGGCCTGTCGCAGGTGCCGGAGGGCCGCCGGGTGTTCCCTGAGATGACCGTGCAGGAGAATCTGGACCTCGGCGCGTTCCTCCGCAAGGGGAGCTCGCATGCGGACCTGGACGAGGTCTTCGACCGCTTCCCGATCCTCGCCGAGCGGCGCCGGCAGCTGGCCGGCACGCTGTCGGGCGGCGAGCAGCAGATGCTCGCCATGGGGCGGGCGCTGATGGCCAAACCGAAGGTGCTGCTGCTCGACGAGCCGTCGATGGGTCTCGCGCCGCTGCTGGTGCAGGAGATCTTCTCCATCATCACGAAGATCAACGAGTCCGGGACGACGGTGCTGCTCGTCGAGCAGAACGCCAACCTCTCCCTCAACATCGCCGACAGGGCGTACGTGATGGAGACCGGATCGATAGTCTTGTCCGGAGAGGGCAAGGCCCTGGCGCAGACCGATGAAGTGAAGCGCGCTTACTTGGGAGGGTGACATGCTCGTCAAACAGAAGATGACTGCCAACCCGTTCACCACGACGCCGGGAGCCAGCCTGCCGGACGCCGAGGCGACGATGGCCAGGCACAAGGTGCGGCACCTGCCCGTCATCGACGGAGACCGGGTCGTCGGGGTGATCTCGAAGAACGACATCGCGGCCGCGCTGCCGTCGAAGGCGACGACGCTGAGCGCCCAGGAGGCCACCTACCTGATCGCGCGGATGACGGTGTCCCAGGTGATGTCGAAGCCGGCGCTCACCATCTCCCCCGACGCGCTGCTCGAGGAAGCCGCCATCCTGATGCGCGATCGCAAGATCGAGATGCTGCCGGTCCTGGAGGACGGCCGCCTGGCAGCGGTCATCACCGAATCCGACCTGCTCGATTCCTTCATCGACCTGCTCGGCTTCCGCGACCACGGCACCCGCCTCACGGTGGAGGCCCGCGACGAGCCGGGCGTGCTGGCGCAGATGACCGGGATCATGGCCCGGCACCACGCCAACATCAAGCATCTGGCGGTGCACCGCGGCAAGCTGGACTACTCCGTCGTCGTGATCGGCGTGAACACGCTGAACACCGACGCCATCGAGGCGGATCTCGAGGCCGAGGGGATGCGCGTGATCGGCACGCTCGTCAACCGCGACTGATCGAAGGCTGCGGACGCTGGCTGGCGGAGGGGGCTCGGCTCCGGGTAGGTGGGCGTTGGATCGAGCCGAGCCCCACCACGCAGCTACCTGACTGGATCGTCGGCGACGATCCAGGGCGGGAGCCGACCCCCTCCGCCAGCCTGCGGGACCCGACTCCCCCCTCCGCCAACCTGCTCAGCGGCGCGCCGGGCCCTGCGGTTCAGGCGCGCTGGACCGCCCCGTAGCGTTCGGCTGCGACGTCGACCGCCGCCTGGCGCGCCTCGGCGGCCTCCGCGTCGGTGAGCGTGCGGTCGGCGCGGAGCCTGAGCGCGAACGCCAGCGACTTCTTGCCCTCCCCCGCCTGCTCGCCCTCGTAGACGTCGAACAGCGCGATGGATTCGAGCAGCTCGCCCGCACCCTCCACGAGCGCGGCCTCGACATCGGCGGCGGCCACGTCGTTGTCGACGATGAGCGCCACGTCCTCCTTCGCCAGCGGGAACGTGCCGAGCGCGTCGATCCGGCCCTCGTGCGGGGCGCGGTCGAGCAGGTCGCCCAGGTTGAACTCGACGGCGCACGCGTGCGCCGGCAGGCCGAACGCCTCGACGACGCTCGGGTGCAGCTCGCCGACGTGGCCCAGCACGTGGCCCTCGACGGAGAGTTCCGCCGTGCGACCGGGGTGCCAGGGCATGACGTCGTCGACCTGACGGCGGGTCAGCCGCAGGCCCACTGCGGCCGCGGCCCGCTCGGCGAGAGCGACGACGTGGGTCCAGTCGGCCGGCTGCGCCGGACCGTGCCAGCCGTCGGCCACCCAGTCGCCGGCGACGATGCCCACCATCATCTCCGGCTGCGCCGGAAGGGCTTCGTCGAGCTGACGCAGCTCGTCGTCGCTGGGACGGCCCGAGAGCGCCGGGCGCGGGGCGGCAAGCTTCCCGGTGTCGAAGAAGCCGGAGCCCACCTCGAAGATCGCGAGATCCGTCAGCGAGCGGGACAGGTTCTTGGCGACGACGTGGAAGAGCCCGGGCAGGAGCGATGTGCGCAGGTACGGCTGCTCGTCGGAGAGCGGGTTGGCGATCCGCACGGCCCTGCGGCGACGATCGTCCTCCGGCAGGCGCATCTTCTCGAGGTCCTCGCCCGACATGAACGGCAGCGCCATCGTCTGGGTGAAGCCCAGCTCCGCGACGGCGCGGACCGCGTCCCGGCGCGCCCACTGGCGCGGGGTCAGGCCACCGCCGGCGGGCGCGGTGGGCACCCTGAGGCCGATGTTCTCGTAGCCGTGGGTGCGCCCCACTTCCTCGATGATGTCGTAGGGGTCCACGAGGTCGGAACGCCACGTCGGCACCTCGAGCGTCAGGGAGTCACCGAGTGCGGTGATGCCGACGCCGGCTGCCGACAGCAGGCGGATCGACTCGCTCTCGGGGATGGTGGCGCCGAGGATCGCGGGGATGAGTCCCGCGCGCAGCTTCACCGTGCGACGCACGGGGTGGGGCTCGCCGACGAAGGTCTCTGCGACGATCTCGCCCCCGCCGTACTGCGTCAGCAGCTTGGCGGCCCGCTTGGCGGCGGCAAAGCTGACGGCAGGATCGACGTGCCGCTCGAACCGCTTCGACGCCTCCGAGAAGAGGCCGTGGCGGCGGAAGGTGCGCGAGACCGACGATGCCTCGAAGGTCGCGGCCTCGAGCACGATGCGTGACGTGGATTCGGAGATCTCCGTGTCCTCGCCGCCCATGACGCCGGCGAGCCCGATGGGGCCGCGGTCGTCGGTGATGAGCATGTCGTCGACGTCGAGCTTGCGCACGTGCCCGTCGAGCGTGGTGAGCGTCTCGCCCTGCTCGGCCATCCGCACGCGGATCGGGCCGTCGAGCTTGGCGGCGTCGTAGGCGTGCAGCGGCTGCCCGGATTCGAGCATCACGTAGTTGGTGACGTCGACGGCCAGCGAGATCGCGCGCACACCGGCCGCCTGGAGGCGGTCGGTGACGTGCTTCGGGGAGGGCGCGTGCGGGTCGACGCCGTCGATCGTGAGCGCGGTGAACGCGCTGCAACGGTCGGTGAGCAGCTCGATCGGGTGCCCGCCCTGCGAGGGTTCCGGCAAGGACATCCGGTACCGGTCGGTGTAGCTCACGCCGTGCGCGATGGCGGCCTCGCGGGCCAGGCCGCGCACGGACAGGGCGTGCCCGAGGTCGGGCGTCACGTCGATCTCGAGGACGTCGTCGTCGGCCCACAGCAGCTGGGTGGCGTCGTCGCCCGGGGCGCCGCGGTCGAGCACCATGATGCCCTCGTGGTCGTCGCCCAGGCCGATCTCGACCTCGGAGCAGATCATGCCGTCGGACGTGTGGCCGTAGGTCTTGCGGGCGCCGATGGCGAAGTCGCCGGGCAGGATGGTGCCGGGCAGCGCGACGACGACGAGGTCGTCGACCTCGAAGTTGTGCGCGCCGCACACGATGCCGCGCGAGGCGGGGTGCTCGTCGGTGGCGGGGTCGTTGTGTGCCTCGCCGACGTCGACGCGGACGTAGCGGATCAGCTTGCCGTTCTTCTGGGGCTCGTCCACGTAGGTGAGGACGCGGCCGACGACGAGGGGCCCCGTCACCGGCGAGCCGACCGACTCGATCCGCTCGACGGTCAGGCCGGCGTTCGTGAAGCGCTCGGCGATGCTCGCCGTCGTGGCGTCTTCGGGCAGCGTGACGAGTTCACGCAGCCAGGAAATAGGGAGCTTCACCTTGCACCTCCGAGCAGGGAACGGCTGAAACGGATGTCGCCTTCGACGAAATCGCGGATGTCGGGGGCACCGTTGCGGAACATGACGGTGCGTTCGATGCCCATGCCGAACGCGAAGCCGGAGTACACGTCGGAGTCGATGCCGCACGCCTCGAGGACGCGCGGGTTGACGACGCCGCAGCCGCCCCATTCGATCCAGCCTTCGGACCGGCAGGTGCGGCAGGGACGGTCGGGGTTGCCGACGGATTCGCCGTGGCAGGCGAAGCACTCGAGGTCGACCTCGGCCGACGGCTCGGTGAACGGGAAGAAGTGGGGGCGCATGCGGGTGGCGACGTCGCCGAACATCGCCTTGGCGAAGTGGTCGAGCGTGCCGCGCAGGTCCGCCATGGAGATGCCCTTGTCGACGACGAGGCCCTCGAGCTGGTGGAACACCGGCAGGTGCGTCGCGTCGTACTCGTCGGAGCGGTACACCTTGCCGGGGCTGATGATGTACAGCGGCAGGTCGCGGGTGAGCATCTCCCTGGCCTGCACGGGCGAGGTCTGCGTGCGCAGCAGCTTCGCGTCCTCGATCGGGTCGATCCAGAGGGTGTCGTGTTCACCGCGCGACGGGTGGTCCGGGGGGAGGTTGAGGACGTCGAAGTTGTACCACTCGGCCTCCAGCTCCGGGCCCTCTGCGACCTCGTACCCGAGCGCCACGAACACATCGACCATGTGGTCGATGATCGCGGTCACGGGGTGCACCGCGCCGCGGGGTGCGATGTCGACGGGCAGCGTCATGTCGACGCGCTCCGCCACCAGCGCCGCCGACAGCTCGGCCTCGGCCAGCACGGCCTGCCGCTCGGCGACGGCCCGGTTGACCCGCCCGCGCGCCTCGCCGACCCGACGGCCGGCGTCCTTGCGTGCCGTGTGCGGCAGCGCACCGATCTCGCGGTTGGCCAGCGCCAGCGGCGACCGGTCGCCGCCGTGGGCCAGCCGCGCCCGCTTGAGCTCGTCGGTGCTGTCCGCCTGCGCGATGGCGGTCATCGCGTCGGCGACGTAGCCGTCGATCACTCCGGCACTGAGTGCCTCGACCTGTTTCGGGTCGTAGTTGTCATTGGGCCCGCTCATGGGACTCCTTCTCCTGGCTTCGACGCTGCGCGGAGGCCGTGGCGTACAGGCACACTGCGGCCGCGCTCGAAAGGTTGAGGCTCTCAGCGCCGCCCCACATGGGGACGGCGACGACTTCATCGGCGAGGGCGCGGTCGGCTTCGGGTAGCCCCCAAGCCTCGTTGCCCATGATCCACGCGGTCGGCCGAGCCAGCTCGCCGCGCACCTGCTTGAGGTCCAACGGCGAACCGTCCCCGTCGGCCGCCAGCACCTGCATCCCCTGCCCCCGCACATGGTCGACGGCCTGCTGCAGTTCGATCCCGGTGAGGATCGGCATGTGGAACAGGCTCCCCACGGTGGATCTGACCGTCTTGGGGTTGTAGATGTCCACCGACCCCGTGGTGAGGATGACCGCATCGGCCCCGAACGCATCCGCGCAACGGATGACGGTGCCAGCGTTGCCCGGGTCGCGCACCTGCGCGCAGATGACGACGAGCTGGGCGTCGGCGAGGTCATCCCAGCCGAAGCTCAACTGCCGGCACACCGCGATGATGCCCTGCGGGGTGACCGTGTCGGAGAGCTGCCGCATGTTCTGCTCGCTGGCGGTCCAGACGGGCAGCGTCGCGCCCTCGATGAGGTCGGCGTGCTTGCCGGGGTCCTCGACGATGAGTTCTTCGACGATGGAACCGGCAGCCAGCGCTTCACGCACTGCCTGCCTACCTTCGACGAGGAACTTGCCCGAAAGATCCCGACCGCGGCGCTGCGTGAGCCGACGGATCGAACGCAGCACCCCGATCGGGAGCGCTGCGTCCGGATCGTGTGGCACTGAAGGGTCAGGCTGCGACAGCCTGGTGCTCCTTCGCGACGGCGACGAGGGCGTTGAACGCGGCCACGTCGTTGACGGCGAGATCCGCGAGGATCTTGCGGTCGACGTCGACACCGGCGTTCTTCAGCCCGCTCATGAAGCGGTTGTACGTCAGGCCTTCGGCGCGCGCGCCGGCGTTGATGCGCTGGATCCAGAGCGAACGGAAGTCGCCCTTCTTCGCGCGACGGTCGCGGTACGAGTACGTGGCCGAGTGGAGCGTCTGCTCCTTGGCCTTGCGGTACAGGCGCGAGCGCTGGCCGCGGTAACCGGATGCGAGTTCGAGGACTTCGCGGCGCTTCTTCTTCGCGTTAACGGAACGCTTCACACGTGCCATGGTGACTCCTTAGGGAAAGAAACAAGAGGTGGGGGGTGGGAGGAAGTGCGGGCGCTCAGCGGCCCTTGTGCTTGCCGAGGAGCTTGCGCGCCTTCTTGGCTTCCATGTCCGCGACGACGACGTTGCCCTTGAGGTTGCGCTTGCGTCGGGAGGACTTGTGCTCGTTGAGGTGGCCGAGGCCAGCCTGACGGTGCATGAGCTTGCCCGTCCCCGTGGTCTTGAACCGCTTCTTCGCGCCGGAATGCGACTTCATTTTCGGCATGGCAGTGCTCGCTTTCTATCTAGCTAGTGGATTGGGGTGGACTCAGAGATCGACGTCTGGGTCCAGGTTGTCGGCGGGACCCCGCCGCTTCTCGCCGGTCTTGGTCTCCGCCGCGCGCTGGCGCAGCTCGGCCTCCGCCTCGCGTTCGGCCTCGGCGTCGCGCTTGCGCTTCTCCATCCGCCTGTCGCGGTCGGCCTGCGCGTCGGCTTTCGCCTCGGTCTTCTTCTTCGTGGGGCCCAGCACCATCAACATGTTGCGGCCGTCCTGCTTGGGCGAGGACTCGACGAAGCCGTGGTCGGCGACGTCGTCGGCCAGGCGACGCAGGAGCTCGATGCCCAGCTCGGGGCGGGACTGCTCACGGCCCCGGAACATGATCGTGATCTTGACCTTGTCGCCGCCTTTGAGGAAGCGGACGACGTGGCCCTTCTTCGTCTCGTAGTCGTGCTGGTCGATCTTCAGACGCAGCTTCATCTCCTTGGTGGAGATGTTCGACTGGTTACGGCGGGCGTCGCGCACCTTCTGAGCGGCCTCGTACTTGAATTTCCCGTAGTCCATGAGCTTGGCCACGGGTGGCCGGGCCTGTGGTGCTACTTCTACGAGGTCCAGGTCGTTCTCCGCAGCGAGACGCAAGGCGTCTTCCACTCGGACGATGCCGACCTGCTCGCCGTTCGGGCCGACGAGCCGGACTTCGGGAACTCTAATGCGATCGTTGATCCGCGGTTCAGTGCTGATGACGCCTCCATGGTAAGGTCTGTGTTCGGCGATCAACCAGAAAAGGCCTCCGCGAACGCGAAGGCCAAGCGACCTCGGTCGCTGTCATGACCCGGCCGCTGACGCGGACAACGCGGGTGGGAGTGGCCTCCACTTTCACGGATCAGCGCAGAACTGGCCGATCTTTTGCTCAATCAACCCTACAGGATGGCTGCCCACGAGCCAAACGCGGCGGCTCAGAGCCCGATCCGCGGGGCCTCGATCGCCGGGCAGGTATCCATCACGACGTCGAGCCCGGCCGCGCGCGCACGCTCGGCAGCGTCCTCGTCGATGACGCCGAGCTGCAGCCACACGGCCTTCGCGCCGACGGCAATCGCATCGTCGACCACCGCGCCGGCGAGCTCCGAGCGGACGAACACGTCGACGACGTCGATCCCCCCGGGCACGTCGGCCAGCGAGGCGTAACCCTCCGACCCGTGCACCGCCTCGGCCTTCGGGTGCACCGGCACGATCTCCATGCCGAGGTCCTGCACGAACTTCGCGATCCCGTACGCCACTCGCTCCGAGTTGCTCGACAAACCGACGACAGCCCACCGGGCGGGCGTGGTCAGGAGTCGGCGGATGACGTCGGGATCATTGCGGTGTGCCATGCCGCAACGCTACCCGCTGGACACGGCATGGACCAGACCCGATAGATTCGTGTGCTGAGGAAGGCTTGGGGGACACAGTGGTTCAAGGCACAGCGGGTCGGGCGAAGGTCGAAGATCCCCGCTACATCAGGGTGAGGGCGAGCCTCGTCGGCGCGCTGCTGGACCTGGCTGCCGAGACTCCCGTCGAGGACATCTCCGTATCCCAGCTCACCACCGCCGCGGGCGTCTCCCGCACCACTTTCTACGGCCATGCTTCTTCCCCCACCCAGCTGCTGGCCGACACGCTCATCGCCGAGCTCCGCCCCCAGCTGGAGGACATCGTCGAAGCGATGAGCCACCCGGGGGTCGACTACGTCGGCCAGTGGCGTCGCCTGTACCGGGTGCTGCTCGAGCACGTGCAGCACCGGGCGCGGATCTACAAGACGATGCTCGGCTCCAACTCGCTGGCGCTCAGCTTCGTGCTCGACTTCCTGGAGGACGTCTCGACGCGCAACGTCGACGCCGTCATCGCGCAGTTCACCGGGGAGCAGATCTCGCCCCTGTGGCGCACCATGGCAATCCAGCAACAGGTGCGCAACACCGTCGCGATGATCGTGGCGTGGCTCCAGACGGGCATGACGGACCCGATCACGACGGTGATCGACACCTATCTGACGCTCGCTCCGCCATGGCAGCTGGCGCGTCCGGACGCCGCGGGGCAGATCGCCATGCGCCGGATCCGCTCGACGAAGGTCAGTGCCCCGAATTCCGCTCAGCTTCATCGATGAGCTGTTCCATCTCCGCGAGGCTCTGCTCGAGCGACGCGATCTGCTCGGCGGTGTCGTCCGCAGGGGCCTCATCCTCGGCGTACTTCACCCAGGCGAACTCCTCCCCCTCGAACTCCGCGACGGCGTAGCCGTCGGCGAAGAGGTCGAGCGCCTCCCCCGCGATCACCAGCGAGGTCGGGCCCGCGACGTCGATGAGCAGTTGGTCGGCCCCGGACTCCTTCACCGTGGCGCACAGGTCGTCGAGGGTGCACGGCACCGGGCGCGCGTCGGCCTGCCACTGCTGCATGGAGTCCAGGCCGGTGAAGGCCAGAAGGAACGTGCCGGAATCGTTGACGAGCTTCACCGCAGCCATCTCCGCGTGGCGGTCGGGGTCCGGGTGGTCGGTCTCGTCCCCGCTGGCGACGATCGGCATCAGCAGCCGGCTCGAGCACAGCGCGACGAGCGCCCGCACGTAGCTCGTGTGGTCGCTCACGCGGGCGATGGCCTGCCGGGTGATCGGGTCGGGCGAGCCGTCGTCGCCGGCGAAACGTGCATTCGGGTCAGCCAGGGTGCGCATGCGCACCACAGTAGTAGGTTTCGACGGTCACGCTCGTGTGCGAGACTGGGGGCATGGAAACGAGCCTGCTCATCACCATCATCCTCATGGTTCTGATCCTCGCGATCGCCGTGGGATTGTGGTCGCGCCACCACAGGATCCGCCCGATCATCGGCGGCGTGGGTCTGGCGCTGATCCCGCTGGGGCTGTACCTCCTCGGCATCACCGAGCTCGCCGTCAACGGCGTCATCAGCATCATCGACTGGGCAGGGCGCACGGTGTGGGATCCGGTGATGACCTGGGGCGTATCGCTCGCCGGCGGCGGACTCCTGGCGTTCGTCGTCGCGCAGTTCCTGCCGAAGGGCCCGAAGGCGCCGCAGCAGGATGGCGCGAAGCCCGCCGCCCCCGGCCGCAAGACGCAGCCGCAGGTGGGCGCCGGTCAGGCGAAGCCCGCGGGGCAGCAGCCCGCGAAGCCAGCGCCGAAGGGCAAGGACGGCCTGTCGGACGAGGACCGGGAGATCGAGGAGTTGCTGCGCAACCGCGGCATCATGTGACGCACGCCGCTGCCGCGTCGGCGGTCACTCGCGGATGACACCCTCGCTGGAAGCACCGTTGGCCTTCAGCCAGTTGCGCAGCTCTCGCACCTTCTTCTCGGCGCGCTTACCCTCGAGCGACTGGATCGCCAGCACGGCACGACGCTGCACCGAGCCGGGCCGCTCGGGATCCTTCACCAGCAGGTAGGCCCAGGCGTCGCCCTTGCGCAGCCGCAGCCCGGCGACGTCCTCGACGTCGATCTTGCGCAGCACCGGGCCGTTGCGGATCACGATCTTGCCGTTCTCCGCCCAGAGGTGGGAGTAGCCGATCATGAGCATGACGCCCATCATGAAGACCACGAAGAACAGCAGCGTGGCCGCCTGGATCCAGCTCACCTGCGCGCGGATCTCCGGGCCGAGCGCCCACCAGACGGCGAGCGCGCCCGCCATGAGGATCGCGGTGAGCACGATGCCGGTGACCAGCGCCGGCAGGCTCACGTAGGAGATGCGCTTCGGCACGCCCGACTGGGGCTCTTCGGCGGTCATAGTCTGCAGGCGGCGAGCTCGGTGAGCAGGATGCCGCGGGCGCCGGCGTCGTACATGCGGTCCATCAGGCGGTGCGCCCCCTTGCGTGGCACGAGCGCGCGCACGGCGAGCCAGCCGTCCTTGGCCAGCGCGCTCACCGTCGGGCCCTCCACACCGGGGGCGATCCCGACGGTGGCGTCGAGGTTCGTCGCCTCGACGTTGTAATCCATCATGAGGTAGTTCTGCGCCACCATGACGCTGTTGAGGCGCGTCTTCAGCGCGTCGGTCGCCGCGCCCTCCGCGTCCCCGTTGCGCTGGACCAGGACCGCCTCGGACACGAGGATCGGCTCCCCGAACATCGCCAGCCCCGCCTTGCGCAGCGTGGTGCCGGTGTCGACGACGTCGGCGACGGCCTCCGCCACGCCGAGGCGGATCGCGGACTCGACGGCGCCGTCGAGGCTCACGATGTCGGCCCGGATGCCGTGCTCCTCGAGGTAGCGACGCAGCAGCCCGGCATAACTGGTGGCGATCCGCAGGCCGTCGAGCTTGGTCTCGTCGATCCCGCTGCCGACGGGCGCGGCGAAGCGGAACCGGGAGGCGCCGAAGCCGAGCTCCATGGTCTCCTGCGCGTCCGCGCCGGAGTCGAGCAGCATGTCGCGCCCGGTGATGCCGACGTCGAGGTCACCGCGCCCCACGTAGACGGCGATGTCACGCGGGCGGAGGTAGTAGAACTCGACGTTGTGGTCGGCGTCGATCAGCGTCAGCTCCTTGAGGTCGGAGCGCTGGCGGTAGCCGGCGCTGATCAACATGTCCCGCGCGGCTTCGGCCAGGGCCCCCTTGTTGGGCACGGCGACGCGCAGCATCCTGGGTTCGCTCACTTCGTTGTCCTTCCTAACGGATCAGAGGTAGCGGTAGACGTCGTCGAGGGTGAGGTCGAGCTTCAGCATCATCACCTGCAGGTGGTAAAGCAGCTGGCTGATCTCCTCGGCGGCTTCTTCCTTGGACTCGTACTCGGCGGCCATCCACACCTCGGCCGCTTCTTCGACGATCTTCTTCCCGATGCCGTGGACGCCGGCGTCGAGCCTGGCGACGGTGCCCGAACCTTCGGGCCTCGTGCGGGCGGTCTCGGTGAGCTGCTCGAAGAGCTCTTCGAAAGTCTTCATGGCTCCCCCTAGAGCTTGATGCCCAGGAGGGCGTCGATCGCGTCGGCCATCTCCCCCACGGCGGCGGCGTCGTCGGCGTCGATCGCCATGGACGCGGCCACCCAGGCGTCGACGGCGGCGAGTGCGGCGGGCGCGTCGAGGTCGGTGCGCAGCGCGGTGCGCATGGCGGCGATCGTCGTGGCGGCGGGCAGCGCGGCAGGGTTGTTCAGCATCCCGCGCCACTGCTCGAGCCGCTGCTCGGCGGCCGTGAGCTTCTCCGGCGTCCACTCCCAGTCGGCGCGGTAGTGGTTGTCGAGCAGCGCGAGGCGGATGGCCATCGGGTCCGCGCCCTGCTTGCGGAGGCGGGAGACGAGTTCGAGGTTGCCCTTCGACTTGCTCATCTTCTCGCCGTCGAGCGCGACGAGGCCCGAGTGGACGTAGGTGCGCGCGAAGGGGCGGCCCGTCAGCGCGAAGGCCTCGGCGGCACACATCTCGTGGTGCGGGAAGACGAGGTCGCGGCCGCCGCCCTGGATATCGAACTCCGGGCCGAGGTGCTTCAGCGACATGGCGACGCACTCGATGTGCCAGCCGGGGCGTCCGGCGCCGAGCGACGACTCCCAGGAGGGTTCCTCGTCGCGGGCGAAGCGCCACAGCAGTGGGTCGAGGGGGTGGGACTTGCCGGGGCGGTCAGGGTCGCCGCCGTTCTCGCGCGAGCTCGCGACCATCTCGTCCTCGGTGAATCGGCTGATGCTGCCGAAGCCGTCAACCTCGGTGGTCTTGAAGTACCAGTCGGGGTACTCGGGGTCGTCCACCTGGTAGACCAGCCCGGTATCCGCGAGCTGCTCGATGATCTCGAC
>JAAYZP010000051.1 GCA_012514785.1 Propionibacterium sp.
GAGGTAGACAACAACTGCCAGTCGATCCTCGGCTACGTGGTGCGCTGGATCAACGACGGCGTCGGCTGCTCGAAGGTGCCGGACATCAACGACGTCGACCTCATGGAGGACCGCGCGACCTGCCGGATCAGCTCGCAGATGCTGGCCAACTGGATCCGCCACGACGTGGTCGCGGCGGAGTTCGTCGTCGACGCGTTCAAGCGGATGGCGGAGGTGGTCGACGGGCAGAACGCCGACGACCCGGACTACATGCCGATGACGCCCGCCGACGGTGGCGCGTTCGAGGACTCGATCGCCTGGTGCGCGGCCCGCGACCTGGCGCTGGAGGGCACGACGTCGCCGTCCGGCTACACCGAGCCGATCCTGCATGCGCGCCGCCGCGAGTTCAAGGAGCGCTACGGCGTGCGCTGATCGGGCGCCGCTGCCCGGAAGCCCATTACTGCTGGAAGTTCAACCGTCTGCGGTTGAACTTCCAGCAGTAATACGGGCCAACAGGGTTCCGACGATCGCACGCTCTTGAACATGGCGACCCGGTCAACTAAAGTTGACGAATGCAGATCGTCGGCAGCGCCTACCGCCATCAGGTCGATGACGCCGACATGCTGCATGCTGTCAAGCACCATCTGGTGGTTTGGCAGTTTGACGGATATCGGATGTACTGCGGACCTGCTCTGGACGGCTCGCTTCTCGAAGTCGCCATCAACGATCGTGAACAGATCTTTCACTCGATGGTGTGCCGCCCGCAGTTCTACCCAACGGGGAAGAGGTGATGCAGATGCGTAGCAACGACGAAATGCTGGACGAGATCATGGCCGGGCAGACCAATCCCACCGGGTCATACGACGGGGGCGCCCTCCGCGATCTCGCGCGAGCGGTGGACGCGCGGGCGGCGGCCGATTCCGCCATTCTGGAGGCGGTCTACCGTGCCCGCGACGACGGCGCGACGTGGCAGATGATCGGCGACATCCTCGGGATGACGAAGCAGGGTGCGGCGCAGCGATTCTCGGTGGCCTGACAAGGTACCGGAGTACCGCCCCCTACAGCTCCGTGACCTCGCCGGTGGTGAGGTTGATCGCCTCGCCGCCGGAGTCGGCGACCGCGGCGTGCACGTTCGCCGCCAGCTTCGGCCCGAAGCCGGGCACCTCCGCGATCTCCTCGACGGTGGCCCGCCGCAGCTTGCGCAGGCTGCCGAAGTACTTCAGCAGCGCCTTCCGCCGCACGTCGCCGAGCCCGGGGACGCCGTCGAGGATCGAGTCGACGACGGCCTTGCCCCGACGCTGGCGGTGGAACGTGAGCGCGAATCGGTGGGCCTCGTCGCGCGCACGCTGCAGCAGGTACAACCCCTCCGAGGTCCGCGGCAGGATCAGCGGGTACTCCTCCCCCGGCAGCCACACCTCCTCGAGCCGCTTCGCCAGCCCCACCAGCGTAATATCGGCGGTCAGCCCGAACTCCTCGAGCACCGCGGCGGCCGCGTTGACCCGCGGCTGCCCGCCGTCGACGACGATCAGCGCCGGCGCGTAGCTGAACCGCCGGGCGGCACCCGTCGTCGCGTCCACCAGCGCATCGTCCTCCGACGCCCTCAGCCTCCGCAGCCGGCGGGTGAGCACCTCGCGGATGGCGCGGACGTCGTCGGAGCCCTCGAAGCTCTTGATCAGGGAGCGGCGGTACTCGGAGTTGCGGGCGAGCCCGTCCTCGAACACCACCATGGAGCCCACGACCTCCTCGCCCATGGTGTGCGAGATGTCGTAGCACTCGATCCTGAGCGGCGGCGCGTCGAGCCCGAGTGCGTCGGCGATCTCCTCCAGCGCCTGGTTGCGGGCGGTGATGTCGGTCGCCCGCCGCAACTTGTGCTGTTCGAGCGCGATCTCCGCGTTCTTCACGACGGTGTCCAGCAGCGCGCGCTTCTCCCCGCGCAGCGGCACGCGGATCTCCACCTTCGCGCCGCGCCGCTTCGCCAGCACCTCGGCCGCGGCCGGCTCCGCCTCGACGGAGCTGAGGATCAGCGGCGGGATCGCCGCGTCGTCGGCCGCGTAGATCTGGCCCAGGAACTGCTCCATCAGCTCCGTCAGTGGGAGGTCGTCGCTGCGGTCCGCCACCCAGCCGCGCTCCCCCAGGATGCGCCCGTCGATGACGTGGAAGATCTGCACCGCCACCTGCGTGGGGTCCTCCGCAAAGCCGACGACGTCCGCGTGGGTGCCGTCGTGCAGCACCACCGCCTGCTTCTCCTGCACCTTCTTCAGCGCGTCCAGCGAGTCGCGCAGTGTGGCCGCCCGCTCGAAGTTCAGGTCCGCGGACGCGTCGTACATGGCGCGCTCGATGCGGCCCACCACGCCCCCGGTGCGGCCGCCCATGAAGGCCATGAAGTCGTCGGTGATCTCCCGGTGCTCCTCCGGGCTCACCCTGCCGACGCAGGGGGCCGCGCACTTGCCGATGTCGCCGAGCAGGCACGGGCGCCCCGAGCGCCGGGCCCGATCGAATACGCCCTTGGTGCAGGAGCGCATGGGGAACACGCGCAGCAGGAGGTCGACGGTGTCGCGGATGGCCCACGCCTGCCCGTAGGGGCCGAAGTACTTGGTGCCCTTCTTCTTCGCGCCGCGGCCGACGAACACGCGCGGGATCTCCTCGGAGACGGTGAACGCCAGCCACGGGTAGGACTTGTCGTCGCGGTACTTGACGTTGAACCGGGGATCGAACTCCTGGATCCACGTGTACTCCAGATGGAGCGCCTCCACCTCGGTGGACACCACCGTCCAGTCCACCCGCGCGGCGGTGCGCACCATCGTCTGCGTCCGGAAGTGCTTCGACTCCAGGTCCACGAAGTACGAGCCCAGCCGGCTGCGCAGATTCTTCGCCTTGCCGACGTAGAGCACGTTGCCGAACTGGTCGAAGAACCGGTACACGCCCGGCGACGTAGGGATGTCGGCCGGGCGCGGGCGGTAGGTGGAGGGGACCGCCATCTACAGCAGCCCCTTGAGGAACTGCCCCGTCGCCGACTCCTCGATGCCCGCGATGTCCTCCGGCGTGCCGGCGCCGACGAGCGTGCCGCCCCGGTTGCCGCCGTCGGGCCCCATGTCGATCACCCAGTCGGCCGACTTGATGACGTCGAGGTTGTGCTCGATGACCACGACGGTGTTGCCCTGGTCCACCAGCTTCTGCAGCACGGCCAGCAGCCGCTGGATGTCCTCGAAGTGCAGGCCGGTGGTGGGCTCGTCGAGGACGTAGAGCGTGCGGCCGGTGGAGCGCTTCTGCAGCTCCGCAGCCAGCTTGACGCGCTGCGCCTCGCCGCCGGAGAGCGTGGTGGCGGGCTGGCCCAGGCGCACGTAGCCCAGGCCCACCTCGTTGAGCGTGCCCAGGTGCCGGGAGATCAGTCGGATCGACGAGAAAAACTCGGCCGCCTCCGCGATCGGCATGTCCAGCACATCCGAGATGGACTTGCCCTTGTAGTGCACCTCGAGGGTCTCTCGGTTGTAGCGCGCCCCGTGGCACACCTCGCACGGCACGTACACGTCGGGCAGGAAGTTCATCTCGACGCGGATCGTGCCGTCACCCTTGCACGCCTCGCAGCGGCCGCCCTTCACGTTGAACGAGAAGCGGCCCGGCATGTAGCCGCGCACCTTCGCCTCGGTGGTCTGGGCGAACAGCTTCCGGATGTGGTCGAACACGCCGGTGTAGGTGGCGGGGTTCGAGCGGGGCGTCCGGCCGATCGGCGACTGGTCGATGTTGATGACCTTGTCGAGGTGCTCGACCCCGTCGATGCGGGTGTGGAGGCCGGGCGGCAGCTTCGAGCCGTAGACCTTCTGCATCAGCGCCCGCAGCAGGATGTCGTTGACGAGCGTGCTCTTGCCGGAGCCCGACACGCCGGTGACCGCCACGAAGCAGCCGAGCGGGATGTCGACGTCGATCGAGCGCAGGTTGTGCTCGCGGGCGCCCTTGATGCTGATCCACTCGTCGCCGGGCTCGCGGCGCAGCGCCGGGGTGGGGATCTTCTCCTTGCCCGACAGGTAGCGCCCGGTGATCGAGCCCTTGCTCTTCAGCAGGCCCTTCACGTCGCCCGAGTAGACGACGTGGCCACCGTGCTCGCCGGCGCCGGGGCCGATGTCGACCACGTGGTCGGCGGCGCGGATCGTGTCCTCGTCGTGCTCGACCACCAGCACCGTGTTCCCGATGTCCCGGAGGTGCTCGAGCGTGCCGATCAGCTTGTGGTTGTCGCGCTGGTGGAGGCCGATCGACGGCTCGTCGAGCACGTACAGCACGCCGACCAGTCCGGAGCCGATCTGGCTGGCGAGCCGGATCCGCTGCGCCTCGCCGCCCGACAGCGTGGACGCCGAGCGGTGCAGGTTCAGGTAGGTCAGACCCACGTCGCAGAGGAACTTGAGGCGGGCGTCGATCTCCTTGAGCACCCGGGCGGCGATCTGCGACTGCCGCTCGTCGAGCTGGAGGTCGGCGAGCATCTGCCGCGTCTCTCCGATGGGGAGGCTGCACAGCTCGAAGATGTTGTGGCCGCCCACGGTGACGGCGAGGGAGTACTCGTTCAGGCGGGCGCCGCCGCACGTGTGGCACGCCACCTCGCGCATGTAGCCCTCGATCTGCTCCCGAAGGGCGTCGCTCTCGGCCTCGGAGTGGCGGCGCTGCAGGTACGGGATCACGCCCTCGTATCGGGCGCTGTACGAGCGGGTGCGGCCGTAACGGTTCTTGAACCGGACCTCGACCCGCTTCGACTCGGGCATCCCGTACAGCAGGAGCTTCTGCTGCTTCTTCGTGAGCTTGCGGAACGGCTCGGTGTGGGGGATGTCGGCTTCCTCGCACGTGGACTCGAGGAGCCGGTGGAAGTACTTGGCGTGCCCGCCGGCCCACGGGGCGATGGCGCCGTCGGCCACCGACAGGTCGGGGTCGGGCACGACCAGCTCGGGGTCCACCTCGTAGACCATCCCGAGGCCGTCGCACGCGGGGCAGGCGCCGTAGGGGCTGTTGAACGAGAAGTTCCGGGGAGCGAGCTCGGGGAAGCTCTTGCCATCGGAGGGGCGCGACAGGTGCTCGGAGAAGGTGAGCACCTCGTTCGGCTCGTCGGAGTCCCGGTTCACCAGCTCGACCTGCGCCATGCCGTCGGCCAGCTCGAGCGCGGTCTCCATCGATTCGGTCAGCCGGCGCTCGATGCCCTCACGCAGCACGAGGCGGTCGACGACCACCTCGATGGTGTGCATCTCGTAGCGTCCCAGCTCGATCTTCTCGGTGGTCTCGCGGACCTCTCCGTCGACCCGCACCCGGGGGAAGCCCTTGGCGGCGAGGTCGGCGAACAACTGCTCGTAGGTGCCCTTCCGGCCCCGGACCACGGGCGCCAGGACCTGGAAGCGGGTGCCCTCGGGCAGGGTCATCACCCGGTCGACGATCTGCTGCGGGGTCTGGCGGATCAGCGCCTCGCCGGTCTCCGGGTCGTGCGCGATGCCCACCCGGGCGTAGAGGAGGCGCAGGTAGTCGTAGATCTCGGTGACCGTGCCGACCGTGGAGCGTGGGTTGCGGGACGCGGACTTCTGGTCGATCGAGATCGCCGGCGACAAGCCCTCGATC
>JAAYZP010000006.1 GCA_012514785.1 Propionibacterium sp.
CTGTGAACGTGCCCCCGCGGTCGATCCAGAACTGCCAGCCGTTCGCCATGCGTCGGAGGCTACCGCGCCCATCCGCAACCCTCCCCGCGGTCCGCGATCCCGCAGTAGCCTCGACGGATGATCGAAGCAGTGGTGTTCGACCTCGGCCAGGTCCTTTCCGCCCCGCCGGACCTCCTGGCCCGCCTCGCCGAGCGCATCGGCGTGCCGCCCGACGCCCTCGGGGCCCACTACGGCACCGACCGACTCGCCTACGACGCGGGCAGCGACGCCGCCGCCTACTGGGGACCGATCCTCGAGGCCCTCGACCGGGCCCCGGACGACGACACGGTGACCGCGCTCGCGGAACTCGACGCCCTCATCTCCATGGAACTCCGCGACGACGCGCTCGCCATCCTGCGCGACTGCGCCGCCGCCGACGTCACCGTCGCGCTCCTCACCAACGCCTCCCACGCGCTCGAACCCGCCATCGCCGCCGCCGACTGGCGCCGTCACCTCGACCACGTCTTCGTCTCCGCCACCATCGGCCTGCTCAAGCCCGACGAGGCCCTCTACCGGCACGTCACCGACGCCCTCGGCGTCGCCCCGGAGCGGATCGCGTTCATCGACGACAAGCCCGCCAACGTCGACGGCGCGCTGCGCGTCGGCTGGACCGCGCACCTCTGGCGGGACGACGCCGACACCCGCGCCTGGCTGACCCGCCTCGGCGTCCTCGACCAGCTTGATGATTGAGCAGCGCCCGTGCCGGATTCGCTGTGCGTTGCGATGATTTCGACCGCGCGCTGCGACTTCGTCGCGGCGCTGCTCAATCATCTAAGGGGAGGTACTCCCCGATTCCGCCGGTTTCCTCAGTGCGCGGACACCCGATCGCGCCCGCCGCAATCGCGGCTACGGTGACGGGGAAACATGAGGAGGATCGATGGCAGAGCTTGGGCGTTGGACGCAGGCGGCGCGCGGGGGACTGGACACGGACACCGGTAGAGGTGCCGTCGTACCCCCGATCTACCTCTCGACCAACTACACCTTCCTCGCCCCCGGCGAACCCCGCGAACACGACTACTCGCGCTCCGGCAACCCCACCCGCGACGTCCTCAACGACGCGCTGGCCACCCTCGAGGGCGGCGCCGGCGGCGTCAGCGTCACCTCCGGGATGGCGGCCGTGACGCTCGTGGTCGAGGCGTTAGTGCCCGTCGGCGGCCGCATCGTCGCACCCCACGACGCCTACGGCGGCACCTGGCGGCTCTTCACGATGCTCGCCGACACCGGGCGCATCCGCGTCGACTTCGTCAACCTCACCAAGCACGACGACGCCGCCCGCGCCCTCGACGAACCCACCGACCTGCTCTGGGTCGAGACCCCCTCCAACCCCCTGCTGCGCATCACCGACATCGCCGCGACGGCGAAACTGGCGCACGCCGTCGGGGCGAAGGTCGCCGTCGACAACACCTTCTGCTCCCCGCTGCTGCAGCAGCCCATCGCGCACGGCGCGGACATCGTCGTGCACTCGACGACGAAGTTCATCGCCGGCCACTCCGACGTCGTCGGGGGCGCGGTCATCGCCTCCGACGCCGGCGACCACGAGACGCTCGTGCACTGGGCCAATGCCCTCGGCCTGACCGGCAGCGCCTTCGACTCGTACCTCACCATGCGCGGGCTGCGCAGCCTCGACGCGCGGCTGCGCGTCCACGCGGAGAACGCGGAGGCCCTCGTGGACGTGTTCGACGGCCACCCCGCCGTCATGGCGCTGCACTATCCGGGCCTGCCGGACCACCCCGACTTCGAGCTCGCCCGGCGCCAGATGAGCGGCCACGGCTCCATCATCACCGTCGAACTCGTGGGCGGGCGCGACGCCGTCAGCCACTTCCTCGACGGCCTGCAGATCTTCCACCTCGCCGAATCCCTCGGCGGCACCGAGTCGCTGATCTGCCATCCCGCGACGATGACCCACGCCGCCATGTCCGCCGCCGCGCAGTCCGCGGCCGGCATCGGCGAGGGCACCCTGCGCCTCAGCGTCGGCCTGGAGGGCCGCGACGACCTCATCGCCGTCATCTCGGAGGCGCTCGAACGCGTCGGCTGACGACGGGCGGATCCGGGGGCCCACGAGTAGACTCGGGGCCGTGCCCAGATTCCTCGCCGCCAAACCCGACGCCGACCTCCTGCGTCTGCCCTGGCATGTGCCCCTGGAGGACTGGCCCACGGACCTGCTCGTCGCGCTACCCCGCGGCATCTCCCGCCACGTGGTGCGGTTCATCCACGTCGGCGACGACATCGTCGCCGCCAAGGAGGTGCTCGAAGAGGTTGCGGTCAACGAGTACCGCCTGCTCACCGAGCTGAACCGCATGGGCATCCCCGCCGTCGAACCCATCGGCGTGGTGCTGGGACGCACCAGCCACGGCGGGATCCTCGACCCAGCGCTGCTCACCAAACACCTCGCGTTCTCCCTGCCGTACCGCGCGCTGTTCTACCGTGGCGTGAAGTCGGAGACGGTGCAGCGCCTCCTCGACGCCATGGTCGTCCTGCTCGCGCGCCTCCACCTGACCGGGTTCTTCTGGGGTGACGTCTCGCTGTCCAACATCCTCTTCCGCCGCGACGCCGGCGAGTTCGCCGCCTACCTCGTCGACGCCGAGACCGGCGAGATCCACGACCAGCTCACCGACGGCCAGCGCGCGCACGACCTCGAGATCGCCACCACCAACCTCTTCGGCGAGTTCCTCGACCTCGAGGCCGGCGGGATGCTCGACGAGTCGCTGAAACCCGACGTGCTCGTGCGCACCATCCAGGAGCGCTACTACCAGCTGTGGAACGAGCTGACCGGCGTCGAGGAGTTCGCCGACTCGGAGATGCACCGGCTGGAGGGTCGCGTCCGGCGCCTCAACGCGCTCGGCTTCGACGTCGCCGAGATAGACGTCTCGACGTCCTCCGACGGGCGGAAGGTGCGGATGCAGCCCAAGGTGGTGGACTCGGGCCACCACAGCCGCCGCCTGATGCGGCTCACCGGCCTCGACGCCGAGGAACACCAGGCGCGCCGCCTGCTCAACGACATGGACACCTACCGCGCACGCCTGTCGACGACGATGCCGGAGTCCGTCGTCGCCCACAAGTGGCTGATGGACGTCTTCGAGCCTGCCGTGAGCAGCATCCCCGAGGACCTCACCGGCAAGCGCGACCCGGCGCAGTTCTTCCACGAGATGCTCGACTACCGCTGGTACCAGTCGCAGCGCGAAGACCGCTCGGTGCCCACCGAGGAGGCGGTGCAGGGCTACATCAACGACGTGTTGCGCGGGCTCCCCGACGAGCAGCTCAGCACCCTCGCTCCCACCAGCGAGCGCGAACTCGCCAACAAGTACGACCCCTCGCAGGGCTTCGTCGACGACGAGGCGCCCCCGTACGACCCGTGGGAGGACCAGGCCAACGACCCGTCCATCCCGCTGGCCGGGTTCGACATCGACGCGTTGCGCGCCAAGGCGGCGAAGAAGCAGCGCTGACAGCCCTGCGAGACGGTTGCTGGAACCGGGTCCCTGCACAGGTCCGGGGCGGTTTCGACCATTCGCGGGCTCGTTCCTCGCGCCGCGAAGCTCAACCAGCAAGTGCCCCGACA
>JAAYZP010000427.1 GCA_012514785.1 Propionibacterium sp.
ACCGCCAACCAGCAGGCCGCCAAACTGGAGACCGCGCACGACGCCCACGCCTCCGCCGCAGAGGAGGCGTCGAAGAACGCGGCTGAGAGCTGGGCCGTGGCCGAGGCGGAACGCGACGACGTCGCCTCCGCCCTGCACGCATGGGCCGGCGCGCTCCCCGAGCCGGCGGGGGATGTGGAGCGCTGGATCGAGCAGCTGCCGCGTACGGCGGAGGCCGGGCCTCGGCTCGCGGCCTCGATCCGCGCCGACTGGTACGAGCCGCACCACCTCCGCCACGCGGACCGCTCCCGGCTCGCCCAGGCCGCGCTGGAGGAGGCGGAGGCGGCCGCCGCGGAGCTGGACGCCCGGATCGTCGAACTCGAGACGGCGGGCGTGGCGGCCCCCGAATCTTCGACGCTCTGGCGTCGACGGGACCGCGACGACGCACCCGGCGCACCGCTCTGGCGCCTCCTGAACCCGCGCGACGACGCCGCCCCGGCCGATACCGCCCGCATCGAGGCCGCGCTGGCCGCCAGCGGGCTGCTCGACGCGTGGGTCGACGAGGCCGGCGTGCGCGACGAGCACGACACCTTCGTCACCATCCCCGACCCCGGCGACGACGGGGCCCGGCTGAGCCGGATGTTCACCGTCGCCGACGACGCGGGCCCCGCTCGCGAGATGGCCCAGGCGCTGCTCGACGGCGTGGGGTTGCGCGCCGCCGGCGAAGCGCTGCCGGGCTCGGGCGTGGCCGTCGCCACCGACGGCCGCTGGCGCACCTCAGCGCTCGCCGGCACCGCCGAACCCCTGCACGACCAGGCCGAATGGCTGGGCGAGGCCGCACGTGAGGCGCAGCGGGCCCGTCGGCTGGCGGAGTTGCGCGCGGAACTCGACCGCGCCCGTCGGGCCGCCGACGCCGCCCGCGCCGAGTTGGACGCCGCGCGGTCGGCACTCAAGGCCCTGGCTGACGCGCTGGCGGGCGCCCCCGATGACCAGCGCCTCAACATCCTGCTCGTCCAGGCCGAGGAGCGCAGCGCCGGCGCCGAGCGAGCCGCTGCTGTGGCCGAGCGCGCGCTCCGCGACGCGAAGGACGCGCGCGCCACCGCCGACGGCCGGCACGCCGACATGCTCCGCCTGGCAACCGACTCCCGGTTGCCCACCACCGTCGAGGAACTCCTGGAGATCCGCGACGTGCTCGCGGAGGTTGAGCACGCCGCCGGCGCGTGGAAGGAGGCGCGCCGCGACGTCGAGCATGCGGAAGCCGAGCTCGGGGTGGCCCGCGCAGCCGAGGCGGCACGCGCCGAGGAGCGTGACGCCGCCCGCGCCCGGCTGGGCCAGGACGACGAGGCACTCGCCGTCGCCCGCGCGACGGCCAAGGCCCTGCGCGACGCCGTCGACGCGGAGGACAGCGCGCTGTTCGACCGCGTACGCGAGCTTGACGCCGCCGCGCAGCGCGCCACTGAGACCCTGCGCGGCCTCGCCGCCCGGCTGAACGAGGTCTCCGCGGGACGGGGCCGGGCCGAGAGCGAGCTCGCCACGGTCGAGGCCGAGCGCGTGCGCACCACCGAACTGCGAAACGCCGCCCATGCCCGCCTGCGAGAACTC
>JAAYZP010000428.1 GCA_012514785.1 Propionibacterium sp.
ACGTGGCCGGCACCGAGGCGTTCAGGCCCAGGTGGTCGGCCCGATCCGCCTGCTTGCGCAGCCCGTGCGGCCCGTCGGCCAGCATCACCTGCGCGATGCCGGGCAGCGGTTTCGTGCGCCAGTAGTCGGCACCCGACAGCAGGGCAGCCTTCTCCTGGAGCGTCAGCGCCGAAATCACCTCCTCGACTTCCACGTCACGCCCCGGTGGGAGGCAGACCCGGCCGGACGACCGGCGGCGTCGGGCGCACCGTCGGCTTCGCCGTGGGCCCGGCCGTCGGAGTGGGCGTCGGCGTAGGCGTCGGCCCGCCCGTCGGAGTCGGTGTCGGCGTGGGTGTCGGCGTCGGCTCGTCGGTCGGCGTGGGTGTCGGCGTCGGCTCCGGCTCCACCGGGCACTCGGGGATGACCGCCGTGGATGCCTCGATCGACATGTCCGCCATGGCCGCGAACTGGAACCCGCCGTGCGCGGACAGCACCTGGAGCTTCACGTACTGGCCTTCGACCGCGTCGAACAGGATGCGCTGCGCCTCCGGGCTGTCCGGGAACGTGCCCGAGGCCACCGGATCGCCCCACTCCTCGCCGTCGGTGCTGACGGAGATCTCGTAGTCGGCGATGCGCCCGCGATCCCCGAACATGCGCGGCTGGTAGTTGTAGCCGAAGACGGTCATCGGCTCGCCCAGGTCCACCGCGTGCCAGTGCGGCATCGGGTCCTCCGACGGCTGCCACTGGGTGTGCCAGATCGTCTCGGGGTCGCCGTCGAGCGCCATGTCGCCGGTGCCGTCCCAGTTCTCGCTGCTGACCTCCAGCATCGTCGGCACCACCGGGGACTCTCCGCCGGCGAAGAACTCCGCGCCCAGCTCGCGCCCGGTGCGCACGTCGTCGGCCTCCCACGAGAAGTGCAGCGATGCGTCACCCGGGCCCCAGACGGGGCACTCGGCGATCACGTCGAGGAGGACCGTGGTGGAGGCGCCCGGCGCCAGCGACGCCGCGCCGGCGTCCTCGACGTCGACCCGCCAGCCCTGCGGCAGCGAGGTCTCGAGCTCGATGGCCGAGACAGTCACCTCCGACTGGTTGGTGATCGTCACCTCCAGCGGGGCGCTGGAACCCGGCTGCACGCGCAGCTGGTCGGCGCTCGCCGCGATATCGACGCCGCGCTCCAGGCTCCAGCGGTCGGTGCTGACGTCCGGCGGGAGCTGCACGATGCGCCCGTCCTGCACGGAGAGCCGCTGCTGCGTGATCGCGTTGACGATCTCGAAGCCGTCGTCGTGGCGCAGCAACTGCCACTTCTGCACGTTCGAGTCACTCTGGCACGCCAGCGCCTCCACGGGCACCCCGCTCTCGATCGGGGCACCAAGCCTGCGCTGGCCCTGCGTGACATCCAGGCAGAGGTCCGCGGAGGCCGACCGGATCCGGTAGTACCCGTCGTCGGTGGCGGTCAGCCGCCAGGAATCCGGCGAGGAGTCCGCGACGAGCGCGCCCTCGTCCACCGCGAGGCCGAGGCCGTCGCTGGTGATGGCGTACGTGCCGTCGGCCACCGGGCGGCGATCGATGTTCTCCCAGCCGTGCGGATGCCCGATCTCGTTCGCCAGCGCCTCGAACTCGTTGTACGTGGGCAGCGTGAGCTCATCGGTCCACGTCGTCTGCGTTCGTCCGGCGCTTCGGGCACAATTATGTGTGTGGCAAGGCGTTTTGCTGGTTGGGGTGTTGGGCGGGTGGAAAGTTGAAAGACTCTTTCGCGCCTGCGTCTTGAGCGAATGATCGAAGTCGAGCATGAGCGGGCAGGTCACCCTGCCGTGGACTTGACCACCGTCTTCGGTGGCTAAGTCCACACGAAAACTCTCGCCCGGGACCGTCGTTCAGGGGGTGTGCTTCTGCACCTCGCGCGCCACGGCGTCGAACATCCCCTCGTCCAGGATGGCCCCGATCCTGCGCACGGCGTCCGCGTCGATCCGGATGATCCGGTTGACGCGCACCTCGGAGGGGCGACGTCGGTTGTCCCAGTCGCCGGCACCGATGTCCATCCAATACCGTCCGGCGCGCGCCTCGTGCTCGCTGCGGTCGTGGTCCTGGCTGGTGACCTGCAGGCCCAACAGCCACGGCTCGTCGCGCCCGATCAGCAGCACCGGCCGGTCCTTGCCCTGCGAGTAGTCCTCCTCGTACGGCACCCACGTCCAGACGATCTCACCGGGATCAGGCAGCCCGTCGGGGTGGGGATCGTAGATCGGCTCGACCGGTCCCGTGTAGTCGCCCGGGTAGCCGCGCGTGTGCGCCTTCAGCCGGGGCTGTTTGGCCGACCCCTTCGGCTTCGGCTCCTTGAGATTCTTGCGCCTCGCCTGCTTGCCGACCTCGCGCAACGAGTCGACGACGACGCGCTGCACCAGTTGTTTCCAGTTCATGGGTGATCCTCAGCGGAACCGCGGCAGGCGGCCGTAGTAGATGGTCTCCGGGCGCCGGTAGCGCGGCTGCTCGAGCGCCCGCACCTCGCCCCACTCTCGGAAGTAGCGGCTGATCGGCGGCAGGAACAGCAGCCCCACGGCGACGACGATGATGCCCACGGCAATCAGCGCCCACAGGTTCACCAGCGCGGCCATGATCCCCGCGAGTCCGACGGCCACCAGCCCGCCCCAACGCGTCCAGCGGCCCCCGTTCCACGCGTGGAATCCGACGACGCCCGCCCCCGCCCCGGCGAGTCCGGCCAGCCCGGCGTAGACGAACTCCAGGAGCAGCGAGAGCCACTTACCCGGCTCGGGTTCCACCCATCCGGTCAGGTGCGCGCTCACCGCGTAGGTCTCCGTGAACGCTGCCCGGTACCAGTGCCAGCCGTAGCTGAACGCGACGGCCGCGACGGCGACGTAGAGCAGCACGACGGCGACGACGAGCAGCGCGGGGCGGCGCGGCTCGCCCGTGCGCGGGCTGAGCGGCGTCTCCAGGTCCAGTTCCTCCAGCGGTGGGAGGGTGGCGATCTCCTTGGCCATCGTCGCCAATCTATCGCCCGATCTTGCGCAGCGTCAGTTCGGTGAACGCGCGCACGCCGTCGTCGAGGACGGCGTCGTCGAACACGGCGTAGGCGGAGTGGTTGAACGGGGCGGTGGCGGGGTCGAGGGCGGGCGGGCAGGCGCTCAGCCCGAAGAAGCAGCCGGGCACCGCCTGCAGGATGCGCGAGAAGTCCTCGGAGCTGGTGAGCGACTGCTCCCAGCGCACGTGCCGCTCGGCGCCGAACACGTCGGCGATGGTGTCGCCGACGAAGTCGGCCTCGGCGTCGTCGTTGATCGTCGGGGGATAGGACTGGGTGTTCTCCAGCGTGCACTCGACGCCGTGCGCGTCGGCGATGCCGCGGGCCAGCCGCTCCAGGCGCGACAGCACGAGCTCGCGGCTCTCGGGCGAGAACGTGCGGATCGAGACCTCGAGTGCGCCGTACTCGGGGATCACGTTGGCCGCGGTGCCCGCGTGCAGCTTGCCGATCGTGACCACGACCGGCTCGAACGCGTCGAACTGGCGGGTCACCATCGCGTGCGAGGCGGTGACGAGCTCCGCGAGTGGCGGGACCGGGTCGACGGCCTTGTGCGGCGCCGAGCCGTGGCCGCCCTGCCCCGTGTAGCGGACGGCGACGACGTCGTGGCTCGCCATCGTCGTGCCCGGCTTCGTCGTGAACGTGCCGAACGGCTCCAGCCCGGCCCAGACGTGGATGGCGTAGGCGAAGTCCGGAGTCGCGCCGGCGGCGTCGAGGACGCCCTCGGCGATCATGTAGCTGGCGCCGTCGACCATCTCCTCGCCGGGCTGGAACATGAAGATCACGTCGCCGGCGAGCTCGTCGCGGCGGGCGCTCAGTTCGCGGGCGGCGCCGATCAGCATCGTCATGTGGAGGTCGTGCCCGCAGGCGTGCATGCTGCCGTTGGTGGAGGCATAGTCGAGCCCGGTGGCCTCCTCGACGGGCAGCGCGTCCATGTCGCCGCGCAGCAGCACGACGGGGCGCTTGCCCTCGGTCGTCCGCCCGCCGCGCAGCACCGCCACGACGCTCGAGACGGACTCGCCGAGCGTGATCTCCAACGGCAGCCCCTCGAGCGCCTCCAGCACCAGCGCCTGCGTCTCGGGGAGCTGGAGCCCCACCTCGGGAATCTGGTGGAACCGGCGGCGCAGGCGGACGAGTTCGGACATGGAACCTCCTGGGGGAATCGTTGCGAGAAACCCTAGCGCGGGAGGTGCCGACGAGGCCCCCGCGTGCCCAGCAGCACCAACCACAGCGGCACGCCGACGACGAGGCCCGAGATGGTCGCCCAGGGCTGGTAGGCGAACAACGCGCCGAAGATCAGCAGGACCACGAGCAGCGGCACGTAGGCACCCAGCCGCCCGAGCCCCGCCCAGTGCTTGTCGAACACGAGCACCACCAGGCCCACGGCGAACGCCGCGACGACGAGCGCCGTGGTGGGGCCGCCGTCGCCCAGGCCCGGGTCGATCCAGCTGAACGCCCAGTCGTAGACCGGGCGTACGACATCGCTCAGGGGGTAGTCGCTGCCCGTGAACGGGAATACCAGGAGGATCGCCGTCGTGGTGCCCACCAGGATCGAGGCCACCTGAGCGCTGCCCACCGGCGGCCAGCGCAGATGCGGCAGCCAGCGCAGCACGGCGACGGTGACGGCCATGGCCAGCACGTAGGCGACGATCATCCAGCTCGCCGTGTCCGTGACGGCCTCGATGTCCTCGGCGCGCGCGTGGATCGGGCGCAGCACCACGACCGCGGCGACGGCCCAGCCCGCGAGCGCGCGGCTGGGGAGGCTCGGGGCCGGGGGCGGTGCCCCTGGCACGGTCGGGGCAGCGGCGGCCGGCGTCGCCCACCAGCCCAGGACGTCGGCCGCGACGGTGATCAGCAGGTAGAGCGCGGCCCACACCGCCACGGCTTCCACCGGCGGCACCTCGAGGTCGGCGGCGTCGGGGGACGCGCCGCCGGAGAGGACCAGGATCTGGCTCCACAGCGACGCCACCACCAGCAGCGCGAGCGCGACGATGAACCGCAGCAGGACGCGCCGCACCGTCGCGCCCCACGGGAAGGGGCGGGCCTGCCGCCACGGCGGGAGCTCGGCGGTGGTCTCCACCGGCGGTGCCGGCTGCACCGGCCGAGGCTGGGCCGGCTGCTGCTGCGGCTGCGGCGAGGGTTGCGGCCGCGGCGTCGCGGGGACCGCGGGGATCGGCTCGGTGGGCGCTTCGTCGGGGACCGCGGGCGTCACCGGAAGTTCTTCCGTGGCGTACGGGTCCCATTCGTCGTTCGTCATCGCACCTCCCTGCGTGTCATCAGAGAATACCCATTTCACAATGTGGAACGTGATGTGCGGAAGATCGA
>JAAYZP010000429.1 GCA_012514785.1 Propionibacterium sp.
CGTCTGCGTGTAGCCGGGTGCGGCGAACACGGCCAGCCCGTCGGACTGCACGTGCCAGAACGCGTCGGGAGCCGTGAGCGAACGCACCTCGGCCAGCAGCGCCTCGGGATCGTCGTAACCGTCCTCCACCAGCTGCTTCTCGGCCAGCTTGAGCAGGTTGTTCAGCTGGGAGCGCCCCGCGAGCACCTCGCGGCCGGTGCGGTGGGTGGGCAGGTAGATCGTCACCCACGGGCCCTCCCGTGTGGTGGCCTCCTCGAGGAATGCGCGGTCGACGATGTCCGTGTTCGGCTGGGTCTGGTGAGTCATAGCCCTCCTTCGACTAATTCTCCAATCCTACGACCCAGCCGAAGAGCCGACCGCGAAACCCGGGGAACCAGGCTCAGTCGAAGATGGGCCCGACGGTGCGGGTGCGCTTGAGCTCGAAGAAGCCCGGGTAGGCGGTCACCTTGACGAACCCGTCGAAGAGTTCACCGGCCTCCTCGCCCTTCGGCGCCGGCGAGATGACGGGCCCGAAGAGGCTCATGCCGTTGACGCGGATCACGGGGGTGCCGACCTCGTCGCCCACCGGGTCCATGCCCTCGTGGTGAGAGCGGCGGAGGTCCTCGTCGATGGCGTCCGTCTGCGCGACGTCGATGATGTCCGCGTCGGCGCCGACGTCGTCGAGCGCCTTCTGCAGGGTCTCGACGGTCTTCGGCTCGTCACCGGGGTGGAAGCGGGTGCCGATGGCCGTGTAGAACTCGGCGAGCTTCTCGGAGCCGTGACGCTGCTCGACGAGCAGGGCGGCGCGCGCGGGCACCCAGGCGGCGTCCATGGCCTCGCGGTAGTCCTCGGGGAGGTCGCGGCCGTCGTTGAGGACGGACAAGCTCATCACGTGGAAGGTGAGGTCGATGTCGCGGACCTTCTCCACCTCGAGCATCCAGCGGGAGGTCATCCAGGCCCAGGGGCAGGTGGGGTCGAACCAGAAATCTACTTGCGTCGTCATGGTGACATCTCACCACACCGCGCCAACCCGGCCGGGGAGCGCTCAGGATTCGAAGGCCGCCAGCCTGGTGCACCGGGCCCACCATTACGATGACGGCATGCGCAAGCTCACGGCTCTCGTGCTCACCGTCACGCTGTTCGGTCTGTTCGGCTGCAGCCCACGGCCCGATCCCATCAGCGTGGACGAGGGTCAGCGACGCCTCGAGGCCGCGCTGAGCGATCTCCCGCACGTGAGCGAGGTCCATGGCGTGAAGTACAGCATGCAGGGCCCCTTCAACCCGGACACGGCGTGGCTGAGCGGCACCCTGCGCTCCGACTCGGAGGACGACGCCGTCAACCACGAGATCCTGCGGGAGGCCGGCCGTCGCATCGTGGAGGCGATGCACGACAACTTCCCCAAGCGTTCCTGGGTGCGGGTGGAGGTCGTGCGGCCCAGCGGCACCACCGTGAGCTACCTCGACGCAGGATTCCCCGCCTCCCCGTCGCTCGACGACGTGGCCGAGCACCTCGACATCCCCCGCTCGCGCTAGCGGCGCCTGTTTAGGGCCGGGTACTCACCCGCGATGACCCCGGCCCTCACTACCGTTGATCGCGAAGAAAGGGCACCGATGGACTACGCAGTGGACTATGCGGTTCTTGCGCGGGCCGGCCAGAAAGCTCAGGGACTGGGCACCGACATGTCCGCGACGATGCGCGACATGCGGCTCGACGACGTCCCCTTCGCGGTCCCCGGCAGCTTGAGCGCTTCCGCCGCGTCCCACATCGATGCCAAGTGGCAGGCTGCCTCCGATGAGCTCGCGCGGTTGCTGGCCCGGCACGCCGCCGCGCTCGCGGAGACCGCCGCCGACTACCGTCGCATCGAGGACACCGCCGAGGAGGCGGCCCAGAAGTTCTTCGGGGGCATCGGATGAAGTGGGGCGACGGGCTCCGCGTGCAGCCCGGCGCACTCCGCTCCCGCGCGGCACGGCTGCTGCAGGTGCACCACCAGCTCGACGACCAGATCCAGCAGCACGAGACGATGGACCTCGGCCCCTGGCGGGGCGAGGCCGAACGCGCCCACCACAGCGCCCATCGCCGCCTGGTGTCGTCGCTGCGTTCGCACTCGCGACGCATCCCGCCCGCAGCCGATGCGCTGAGCGATGCCGCCGGCTCGTTCGAGCAGATCCAGCGCGCGCAGCACAGCCTGGGCGAGCGCGCCCGCTCCTGGCACTACGAGATCAACGACAGCGGGTGGCTGCGCAGCACCGCCACCGGCTTCGCGCGCCTGAACCCGCAACGCCCGGGGATGCGCGTGCTGATCCAGTCCTCCGCGTTCAGCCTCGTGGGGCGACTGACCCTCACGGACGGCGTGCTCGCCGGTCGGCTGCGCGCCACCGACCTCGTGCACGACGGCCGCGACGTGCTCGCCGGCGTCGGCAACACCCTGGCCGACGTCGCCGCCACCACCGCCGACGGCGTACTCTCCGGCCTCGAGTGGGCCGGCGGCAAGATCTCCGAGGGGCTCGACTGGGGCAAGGGCCTCATCGAGGACGCGTACGGGTGGGGCAAGGACCTCGTCGACAACGTGGGCTCGCGGCTGGGGCACGCGGGCGAGGCGATGCAGCGGTTCCTGGACACGGCCGGCACATCGCCGCAGTGGCTGCGGGACCTCGTGCGCGACGGCGAGATCCCGCAGCTCGCCGAGGTTCTGGGGCAGAGCGCGTACCACCTGGGCCAGCTCGCCGGCGTGCCGATGAACTTCATCGCCGACGACGACCTCCACTTCTTCGACGATGGGCGCCCCTACCTGGCGACCGCCGGCGACGTCGAGCGCTACGGACCGGGCAGCAACCTCACCTACGAGGGCGTGGATTCGATCGTCGGCCCGATGATGGACGTGTACGAGACGCAGGATGCGACGAACCACACCGACCGGCCGCAGGTGCAGGTGACCGCCGTCGAGGACCCGGCCACCGGGGCGGTGCGCTACGTCGTCTCCATCCCGGGCACCACCGAGGGCATGGGCTCGATGGAGGGTTGGGCGGGCAATCCGTCGGGGATGGACTGGGCGGCGAACCTCAAGGGCGTGGGCTACGGCGACACCGCGGCCACGCAGTCGGCGATGCACGCCATCGAGACCGCCATCGCGGAGGACCGCGCCTCGCGCGGCCTCACCGGCGACGCGCGCCCGGAGGTGCTGCTCACCGGGCACTCGCAGGGCGGCATCCTCGCGGGCAACATCGCGAACAGCCCGCAGTTCGCGGAGCGGTTCGACGTCGGCGGCGTGGTCAGCGCGGGCTCCCCCGTCGACACGCTCGGCATCCCGGGCGACGTGCCCGTGTACAACTACCAGAACCAGTTCGACCCCGTGCCGCGCGTCGACTTCGGCGGCCTGCCGACCGGAACGCCGTCGAACGTGACGAACATCGTCTTCGACCACGACGGCAGCTACCTCCCCACCCACACGCACGCGCAGCCCACCTACCAGGGCAACATCGAAGCCCTCGCCGGCGGGCAGGGGAGCGCGGACAACCTGGCCAAGCAGACGCGGATGGACGCCGACCTCGGCCGCTTCTACAACGGCGAGACCACCGCCTATCGTGTCACCTACGGCCGCGAGACGGATTGAGGTACAGCCGGTGACGACGATGATCGAGTCCGAGGACCCGACGCTGCACGTCGGGATGGTGGGCAGCACCATCTGGTCCGACGCCGTCGAGGAGATCCGCGACGGCGTGGTGCTGACCGGCGACCGCGACAAGTTGGCGTTCTGGGAGGCGACGGGCATCGTCGCGGGCGACCGGCTCGACCCGCTGTGGGGCCGGGCGATCGCCGTCGAGCAGTCGGCGGACCGGGGCATCGAGATCGTGTCGCGCTACGGGGACGTGATCTTCGCGGGCACGGTGCTGGTCGACGGCGACGCGGCCATCTGCGTGACGACGCGGGCCACCGTCGAGGCCGACGCCGCGGGCACCGAGGTGGTGGGCGCGGTGCACCCGATGGTGGAGGTCGCGATCGCGCCGTCGCACCGGCTGTGGCAGTTGATCCGGCGCGTGCTGCCACCCGTCGACGAGCTCCGCCACGAGCCCCGCGCCACCCTGGAGTCCGAGGCCAAGCGTGTCACGCTGGAGGGGGTGGTGATCCCGGACGCGATGAAGGCTACGCCGGAGACGTTCGCGTCCCACCTGCTCGACCTGCCCAACCTGCCGGCCGCGATCCTCGACGCCACCGACCCGCGGGCCAGCGTGTTCACCTACACGCTCGTCTCGGACGACCGCGGCACCCGCACGCTGAGCAGGACGTGGGCGCTCGGGCGGAAGCTGTACCTCATCGACGCCGACTCCGGCTCGATCTGGGAGGTGCCGCCGGGCGACCTCGGGTTCGCGCTGGTCCAGGGACTCGCCTAGTCGGCGTTAAGTATGGGGCTGGGCCCAAGGAAGCGAAAGTCATAATTAACGAGAGGGGTTAATTATGAAGGGGTCGAGGGGTAGGTGACGGCTGTGCGGCGACGTCGCCGCACAGCCGTCACCTCTCCGCACCTCAGGGACCGTGAACCGCCCAGTCACGACCCCTCACCTGAAAGTAGTTCCTCGACGGCACCATTTGATGGTTGAGCTCGCCCGCGACGCGGTCCCTGAGCTCGTGCCGCGACGAAGTCGCTGCACGATGGTCGAAGGGAAGGAGCTGGCGA
>JAAYZP010000052.1 GCA_012514785.1 Propionibacterium sp.
CCCTCGAAGGGCTCTTCGACCTCGACTTCCTGGGCGGGGACCTGTTCTCCGTCGCGAGCATCGCCGCATTCCTCGGCGCGTTCGGCTTCGGCGGCGTGATCTCGCTGAGCATCGTCGACGTCACCTGGATCGCGGCCGTCGTCGGCGTGCTCGCCGGCGGCACCGCGGCGTGGGGCGCCACGGCCCTCACCCGCTGGCTCAAGCGCGGCGAGAACGCCGCCACCTTCCGCTCCGACTCGCTCGTGGGCGCGAATGCCCGCGTCATCACCGCGATCCCGGAGGACGGCTACGGGGAGGTGCGGGTCTTCGTCGGGGGCACGTCGCGCAAACGCGCGGCGCGCGCCCAGATGGCGATCCCGAGCGGTACCGAGGTGTGGGTGTCGAACATCCTCTCCCCGACGGCGGTGGAGGTCATGCTCACCGCCGAACTTGAACCCCCTGCCTGACATCATCTGACTCGATTCCACAAGAGAAAGAAGCTTCTCCATGCCCGAGATTCCATCCCTCGTATGGGGTGTCGGCGGCATCGTGCTGCTGATCATCCTGATCGTCTGGCTCATCGCCAGCCGGTACAAGGTGGCCCGCCCCAACGAGGCGTACATCATCACCGGCCAGAAGGGTAAGGCCGTCACCAACCCCGAGACCGGGCTGATCTCCACGGACCTCTCCGGCCAGAAGGTCGTGATGGGCGGGGGCGTGTTCGTCATCCCGTTCATCCAGCGACTCCACATCCTCGACCTCTCCTCGCGGCGCATCATGGTCACGATCCGCAACGCCGTCTCCGGCCAGGGCGTGAAGCTGAACCTCGACGGCGTGGCCATCGTCAAGGTGGGTGGCAACGAGGACTCCATCCGCGCGGCCGCGCAGCGCTTCCTCATGCAGCAGTCGGAGATCGAGACGTTCACGCAGGAGACGCTCGCGGGCTCGCTGCGCTCCATCGTCGGGTCCCTGTCCGTCGAGCAGATCATCCGCGACCGCGCAGCCTTCGCCCAGCGCGTCGCCGACGAGTCCGAGTCGTCGCTGACGGGCCAGGGCCTGGTGCTCGACACCTTCCAGATCCAGGACATCACCGACGACGGCTCCTACCTCTCGGACCTGGGCCGCCCCGAGTCCGCGAAGGTCGGCCGCCTGGCCGCCGTCGCCGAGGCCGAGGCCCGACGCGAGGCCGAGCAGGCCCGCATCCTCGCCGAGCAGGAGATCGCCATCTCCGAGCGCGCGCTCGTGCTGAAGGAGGCCGAGATCCAGGCCGAGACCGACGCCGCCAAGGCGCAGGCCGCGGCCGCCGGCCCGCTGGCGCAGGCCGACCGCGACCAGGCGATCATGGCCGAGCAGGAGAAGGTGGCCGTTCGCCAGGCGTCCCTGAAGGACCGCCAGCTCGACACCGAGGTCCGCAAGCCGGCCGACGCCCGTCGGTACGAGGTGGAGACCGACGCCCAGGCGCGTCGCCAGGCCGAGATCTACGAGGCCGACGCCCGCAAGGCCGCAGCTATCGCCAACGCGGAGGCCGACGCCGAGCGTCAGCGCCTCACCGGTGTCGGTGAGCAGTCCCGCAGGCAGGCGCTCGCGGAGGCCGAGGCCTTCGAGGGCATCAAGCGCGGTGAATCGGAGAAGGCGCGTCGTATCGCCGAGGCCGACGCCGTGCGCGCCGAGGGCGAGGCGGAAGCCGCGTCGATCGCCTCGATCGGTAAGGCGGAGGCCGACGCGATGGACCAGCGCGCCGCCGCGTTCGCCAACTACAACGAGGCCGCCGTGCTGCAGATGCTCGTCGAGGTGCTGCCGGAGGTGGCTGAGAAGGTCGCCGCGCCGCTCAGCGCCATCGACAAGCTCACCGTCGTCTCCAGCGACGGCGTCTCGGCGCTGCCGCGTCAGGTCAACGACAACGTGCTGCAGACCGTCGAGATGATGAAGAACACCACGGGCATCGACCTCTTCGAGATCCTGCAGCAGCGGATCGCGAAGTCGGGCGTCGGCAACGGCGACACGATCCCCGGCGAGACCGTCGAGGACTGACGGCACGCACGACCAAAGAGTCAGCCCAGCTACCGGAACCGGTAGCTGGGCTGACTCTTTGCTGTGCGGTACCGCTCAGGTGGTGGTGACGGGGCGGATCTGGAGCTCGTCGATGCTCGCCTCCGGCGTCGTGTCGACGGCGAGACGCACCGTCGCGGCCACCGACTCGGGGCGGATGTAGAGCTCCTGCTGGTACTCGCGGCCGTCCCGGGCCATCATGGCGCGCTGCATGTCGGTGTCGACGCGGCCGGGGTGGATCGACGTGACCCGTACGCGGCCGCGCTCGTCCTCGCGCAGGGCGTCGGTGAACGCGCGTAGCGCGAACTTCGAGCCGGCGTACAGCCCGCCGCGGGCCCCGGAGCGGAACCCCATGCCGGAGTTGATCGTCAGCACGTGGCCGTTCGACTCGCGCAGCTTCGGCAGCAGCAGGGCGGTCAGCTGCGCCACCGCGAACACGTTGATCTCGAAGATCGCGCGCCAGTCGTCACGGGTGGTGTCCGCAATCGGCTTTGCGGCCTCGACGCCGGCGTTGTGCACGAGCACGTCCACCCGCTCGACCCCGGCCGCGGCGCGCGCCACGGCCTCGTCGTCGCGGAGGTCGGCGACGAACGGTGCGGCGTCGTCGAGTTCGGCAACCATCGACTCGACGGTTGCTTCGTTCGTGCCACCGACGAGGATGCGGTGCGTGGAGCCGAGTTCGCGGGCGATCGCGGCGCCCAGGCCGCGGGAGTCGCCGGTGATCAGCGCGACGCGCCTCACGCGAGCCGTCCCGCGATGCGGTCGCCGGTCCCGGTGGTGGAGGTCGTCGCGTCGCCGCGCTCGGCGATGTCGAGCGCGACCGCGTCGTCGATGCGACGGGCGACGTCCGGCTGGCCCAGGTGGTCGAGCAGCAGCGCCATCGAGGAGATGGCCGCCGTCGGGTCGGCGACGCCCTGCCCTGCGATGTCGGGGGCGGAGCCGTGGACCGGTTCGAACATGGAGGGGAACTCGCCGGTGGGGTTGATGTTGGCGGAGGCGGCGAGCCCGATGCCGCCGGTGACGGCCGCGGCGAGGTCGGTGACGATGTCGCCGAACAGGTTGTCCGTGACGATCACGTCGAACTGTGACGGATCCACCACGAGCGCAATCATCGCGGCGTCGATGTGGAGGTAGTTGGTCTCTACGTCGGGGAACTCGGCGCCGATCTCGGTGAAGAGGCGGTTCCAGAGCTTGCCGGCGTTGACGAGCACGTTGTGCTTGTGCAGCAGGGTCAGCTTGCCGCGGCGGCGCTGGGCGCGGGCGTAGGCGTCGCGGACGACGCGCTCGACGCCGAAGGCGGTGTTGACGCTGACCTCGGTGGCGAGCTCCTGCGGTGTGCCGACGCGCACGGCGCCGCCGTTGCCGCAGTACAGGCCCTCAGTGCCCTCGCGGACGACGACGAAGTCCACCTCGCGGTCCGCCACGACGTGGTCGGCCAGCGGCGTGGGCACGCCGGGGTAGAGCTTGGAGGGGCGCAGGTTGACCGCGTGGTCGAGCGCGAAGCGCAGCTTCAGCAGGAGGCCGCGCTCCAGCAGGCCCGAGGGGATGTCCTTGGAACCGGGGGCGGCGCCGACGGCGCCCAGCACGATCGCGTCGACCTGCTTCAGCTCCTCCAGGACGGAGTCCGGCAGCACCTCGCCGGTGCGCTGCCAGCGCTCCGCGCCGAGGTCGTAGTCCACGAAGTTGAAGCTGTCGGGGCTCACCGCATCCAGCACCTTGAGGGCTTCCTTGGTCACCTCGGGGCCGATGCCGTCGCCGCCGATAACCGCGATGTTCTTGCGCTCAGTCATGCGGGTCAGGATAGCGATTTCGGACATGTCCACGCGTGGCGGGGGTGTCCACCGTCCACGACGCGAGACGATTGGAGGCGCAGAGCTTGTTATATTGCGCTGAAGCCGACAAGGAGACGCCATGCCCAAGCTGCCTCAGCAGCCCACCGAGCTGCACATCTTCGACACGAGCCTGCGCGACGGCGCGCAGCAGGAAGGTCTGCGCCTCAGCACCAACGACAAGCTCAAGATCGCCCGTTACCTCGACGAGCTCGGGGTGACGTTCATCGAGGGCGGCTGGCCGGGGGCCAACCCCGCGGACACGGAGTTCTTCCAGCGCGCGCAGACGGAGCTGGACCTGCAGCGCTCGAAGCTCGTCGCGTTCGGCTCCACCCGCAAGGCCGGGGTCAAGGCGTCGGAGGACAAGCTGACCCGCGCCCTCGTCGACGCTGGTACCGATTACGTGTGCATCGTCGCGAAGTCCCACGACGAGCACGTCACCCGCGCGCTGCGCACCACCCTCGAGGAGAACCTGGAGATGGTGCGCGACACCGTCGGATTCCTGATCTCCGAGGGCAAGCGGGTCTTCGTCGACTGCGAGCACTTCTTCGACGGCTACCGCGCCAACCCCGAGTACGCGATCGAGGTGGTCCGCACCGCGCACGAGGCCGGGGCCGAGGTCGTCGTGCTGTGCGACACCAACGGCGGCATGATCCCCAGCTGGGTCGGCGAGATCGTCGAGGCCGCGGCCGCCACCGGCGCGCAGCTCGGCATCCACGCGCACAACGACACCGCCTGCGCGGTGGCGAACTCGATGGCCGCCGTCGAGGCCGGCGTGATGCACGTGCAGGGCACGTTCAATGGCTACGGGGAGCGCACCGGCAACGCCGACCTCTCCGCGCTGATCCCCAACCTGCAGATCAAGTACGGCTGGGACGTGCTGCCCGCCGACCAACTGAACGACCTGACCCGCGTGGCGCACGCGATCGCCAACGTCGCCAACCAGCCGCTGCTGAACCGCCAGCCGTACGTCGGCGGCGCCGCGTTCGCGCACAAGGCGGGCCTGCACGCCTCCGCCATCCGGGTGGACGAGAACCTCTACCAGCACATCGACCCCGCGATCGTCGGCAACGACATGCGCATGCTCGTCTCCGACATGGCGGGGCGCGCGAACATCCAGATCAAGGGCGAGCAGCTCGGCTTCGACCTGGCCGACCGCGAGCTCGCCGCGCGGATCACCGACGTCGTCAAGCAGCGCGAGGCGGCCGGCTACTCCTACGAGGCGGCCGACGCGAGCTTCGAGCTGCTGCTGCGCGACGAGCTCGGCCTGCTGAACGTGCCGTTCGAGGTGGACTCCTGGCGCGTGCTGACGGAGGAGCGCGCGGGTGCCGGGCTGTCGGAGGCGACGGTGAAGCTCAAGGCCAACGGCAGCCGCCGGATGGTGGTCAGCGAGGGCAACGGCCCCGTCAACGCGCTCGACGGCGCGCTGCGGGAGGCGGTCGCGAAGGCGTACCCCATCGTCGAGCAGTTCGAGCTGACCAACTACCAGGTGCGGCTCCTGGAAGCCGGGCACGGCACCGACGCGGTCGTGTTCACGCAGATCGACACCACGTACAAGGACAGCCGCTGGACGACGGTGGGCGTGGGCACCGACGTCGTCGAGGCCTCGTGGGAGGCGCTGTTCGACGCCATGACCTACGGCCTCATCCACCACTCGGAGTGAGCGTGCCCCGCCTCACCGTGCTGCGGCCGGACACGCCCGTCGGGCTGGACCGGTTCGCCGGCTGGATGGACGTCGACGCGCGGGTGCTCGACCTCTGGGAGGACCCGGTGCCGTCGCTCGACGCGTGCGGCGACGCGATCATCGTGCTCGGCGGGCGGCACAACGCGCTCGACGACACGCTCGGCTGGCAGCGGCCCCTGCGTGCGCTGCTGCGGGGTGCCGTCGAGCGCGCGCTGCCGGTGTTGGGCATCTGCCTCGGGCACCAGGTGCTGGCCCGCGCGCTGGGCGGGGAGGTCACCGTCGCGGACGAACGCGGCGGCGAGCACGGCGCGAGGACGCTGACATGGGCCGAGAAGGCCGCGGACGACCCCGTGCTCGGCCCGGCGGCCGGCATGGGGGAGGGCGTCGTCGCGATGTCGCACTACGACGTCGTCACCCGGCTCCCCGACGGCGCGGTGGAGCTCGCCACGACGTCGAAGTACCGCAACCAGGCATTCCGCTACGGCTCGGCGGTGGGGGTGCAGTTCCATCCGGAGGCGACGCCCGAGCGCAAGGCCCAGTGGGCCACGAACCGCGGGCACGATGCGGGGGCGATGCTGGAGGAGATGCGCGCGGTGGATGCCGACGTCGCACGCCTGGGCGAGGCGATCGCCCGCGCCTTCGCGGCGCAGTTGGCGAGCTAGGATTCGGCAGAGCCTCGCTTGTTGAAGGTTGTGGGGGTAACCTTTAATAAGGAGGTCGGATATGCAACCCTCGCACTGGCCGCACGCCGATTCGGAGCAACGGGAGTGGGTGTCGAGCTTCGATGCCCCCATGTCACGCCGGGAACGCCTTGCGGCGCGGGGACCGTACGTGGCTGCCGTGCCCGGACCCATCGCTCATGCCATGCCGCAGATCTCGCACGAGGTCCTCGCGCTCGTCGACGACGCGAGCCGCGAACTGGCTCGTTTCGATGCAGAGGCGGGTGACGTCGCTGCCCCGTTCGCGTCGATCCTGCTGCGCAGTGAGAGTGCGTCGAGTTCGGAGATCGAGCGCATCACGTCGTCGGCGAAGCAGCTGGCTCTGGCGGAGATCGGGGCGTCGCGATCGGCGAACGCCAAGCTCGTGGCGGCCAACGTGCAGGCGATGCATGCCGCGATCGATCTGGCTGGACGGCTCGACGCCGACTCGATCATTGCCATGCATCGTGCTTTGCTCGGGGACAGCGAACCCCACATGGTCGGCCGGTGGCGAACGGAGCAGGTGTGGATCGGGGGCGGAGCGCGTTCGCCGCACAGCGCGACGTTCGTCCCGCCGCACCACGACCGTGTCCCCGCGCTGATGGAGGACCTCGTCGCGTTCCTGCAGCGCACGGACCTGCCGGTGCTCATCACTGCGGCGCTCGCCCACGCACAGTTCGAGACGATCCACCCGTTCCCCGACGGCAACGGCCGCACCGGACGCGCGCTGATCCACGGCGTCCTGCACGCCGGTGGGCTGGTAACGAACATGACCATCCCGGTCTCGGCCGGGTTGCTGGCGCGCACCGACGAATACTTCGGGGCACTCACGGCGTACAGGGAGGCCGAGGTCGAGCCGATCATCGCTCGCCTCGCTGAAGCCTCGTTCGAGGCCGTCGGCACGGGACGCCGCCTCGTGGCTGACCTGCGCGAGATGCGAGGCGAGTGGGTCGAGCGCGTGCGGCCGCGCGCGGGCTCCGCGGTGGAGGCCATGCTCGACCTCGTCATCCGTCAACCGGTGCTGTCGGTGGCGCTCGCTGCCGAATCGCTCGGCGTGAGTGTGGTGAGTGCCACCAGTGCGATCGAGCGCCTTGAGGACGCGGGTGTGCTCGAGCGTGCAAACTCCGGCCGACGCAACCGTCTGTGGCAGGCGAGTGAGGTCCTCGCGGCGTTGGACGACTTCGCAGCGCAGGCGCGACGACGGCCCTGAGGCACCGTCGGGGGAGCTGGGCGGTAGCCGAATCAAGCTACGCTGGACGCATGCGCATTGCACGTTTCGCCAAGGACGGCTCCGACCCCACCTACGGGATCGTCGAACTCGCCGTCGACGGGGGAGACCACCCCGACACCATCGCCACTCTCACCGCCGACCCCCTCTCGGGCGTGCCCGTGAACTACACGGGGGAGCGGTTCGACCTCGACGAGGTGCGCCTGCTGGCGCCCGTGATCCCTCGGAGCAAGGCCGTCTGCATCGGCAAGAACTACGAGGACCACGCCAAGGAGATGGGCGGCGAGGTGCCCGACGAGCTGCTGGCGTTCTTCAAGCCCAACACCGCCGTCATCGGCCCCGACGAGGCCGTCGTCCGGCCCGCGGGCGTGGAGGAGCTGCACTACGAGGGCGAGCTCGCGATCGTGATCGGGCGCTTCTGCAAGGAGGTGCCGGCCGAGCGGGTGGCCGACGTCATCTTCGGCTACACGATCGCCAACGACGTCTCCGCCCGCGAGTGGCAGCGTGGTGACGGCCAGTGGTGGCGGGCCAAGGGCTCCGACACCTTCCTGCCGCTGGGCCCTGGATCAACACGCACATGTCCATCGAGGAGGCCTCCAACATCGGCATCCAGACCCGCGTCGGCGACGAGGTGCGCCAGGACGGCAACACCCGCGACATGGTGCGCGGCATCGTCGATCTCGTGGTGGAGGTCACCAAGTCGATCACGCTGCTGCCCGGCGACGTGATCCTTACGGGCACCCCCGCCGGGGTCAGCGCCGTCGACGACGGCGACGTGGTGAGCATCAGCATCGACGGCCTCGGGACGCTGAGCAACCCGATCATCTCCGCGTGAGCGAGCCCACCAGCACCAGCATCCTGCACCGCGGGGCCCCGCAGCCGCCGCCGTCGCGGGTGTCCTATCCGCTCGTGCTGCGCCCCATCCAGGGCTTCAGCGCGATGTTCGGCATCCTCACCGCCATGGCGGGCTACATCGTCGTGGTGCAGCTCGTCGTCGAGATCGTCCTCCGCATCGGGTACATCCTGCGCCAGGGCTCCGACTACGACGCGTACCGAGCCACCGCGCTGCAGTACCAGCTGCCCGAGGGGCTGCTGGCGGGCCAGCTCGGGCTCGCGTCGCTGACGCTCGTGGCGCTGGGCATCGCGTACTTCTTCCACGGCCGACGGCCGCGGTGGATGTTCTCCGTGCAGCCGGGAACGCGGTGGCGCTACCTGCTGGCGACGCTGCTCGTCGCGCTCGTGGTGCTCAACGGGATGCTGTGGATCAGCTTCTCGTGGGAGGGCGTGCCGACGTTCAACAGCGGCCAGCCGCAGGCGATGGCGTTCCTGCTCGTGGTGCTGCTGGCGTCGCCGCTACAGGCGATGGCGGAGGAAGTGTTCTTCCGCGGCTACCTGCTGCAGGTGATCGGGTCGGCGACGGGGCGCGCCTGGCTGGGTGTCCTCGGCTCCTCGCTGGTGTTCGCGCTGATGCACGGCTCGCAGAACCCGGCGCTGTTCGCGCACCGGTTCGCGTTCGGGATGGTGGCGGGCTGGCTGGTGCTGTCCACGGGCGGACTCGAGGCCGGGATCGCGGCCCACGTGATCAACAACCTCGGCGCGTTCGGCTACGCCACCTTCACCACCAGCGTCGCCGAGGCGGCTGCGGTGTCGGCGATCGGCTGGGACAAGGCAGCGTGGGACATCCTCACCTTCGCG
>JAAYZP010000053.1 GCA_012514785.1 Propionibacterium sp.
CTTGCTGGTTGAGCCGCCGCCGGGCGTCAGCCCTGCGGCGTGGTCGAAACCACCCTCAGCGGCCGCTGGGATCTAGTCCCTGCCCAAGTCCGGGGTGGTTTCGATCCTTCGACCATCGCGGGTTCGTCCCTCACCCGCGAGCTCAGGAACCGCCTTCCCGGAGCTCCTTCGTCGCGCCGGGAGCTCAACCAGCAAGAGGTTCGGAAGGCCGAACATCTGTTGGGTGACTTTCTCGTCCCATGCTCCGCGGAGCGCGACGGTGTAGCCTCAGCTGCGCAGCACCGGGGCGGCCAGGCCGGTCACGAGGTCCGACTCCTTCACCCCGGGCAGGGGCGCGACGTCGTACGACTCCCACGTGGGCGTACCGATGCCGTACCCGCGCTCGTTGACGGCGTCGACGAACTCGCTCCAGGCCCCGCTCAACCCGTCGTAGCCACCCCGGTAGGTGGTGATCGCGGTGCGGCCCGTCGGCAGCTCGGAGCCGAAGATGGTCACGTCGCCCACCTTGAGGAACCCGTCGAAGGCCACCTCCACCGGGAATCCCACCTCGAGCGACACCGTCGTCGAGAACTCGGAGTTGTAGCGGGAGAAGCCGGGACCCGCCGGAACGAACTTCCCGTCCTCGACGGCGCGCCCCAGCGCGGTGAAGCTCTCGTCCATGAATTCGACGAGGTCGTCCAGCGGCAGGTCGTCGCGCTTCACGATCACCGTGGGCGTGCCGACGAAGTCGATGATCTCGACGTTGGAGATAGCCATGCCCCCACTCTAGGGGCCCGCGTCGGCGCGGAGAAGGAGCGCGGCACACACGATTTCGGCGGTGAGATCGGAGGTTCTTCGGATGCGCGGAGTGCCGCTATCGTGTGCACCATGTTCAGCAAGGTATTGGTCGCCAACCGTGGCGAAATCGCCGTCCGCGCGTTCCGCGCAGCGTACGAGCTCGACCTCGGCACCGTCGCGGTGTTCGCCTACGAGGACCGCAACGCGGACCACCGGGTGAAGGCCAGCGAGTCGTACCAGATCGGTGAGGAGGGCCACCCGGTCCGCGCCTACCTGGACATCGACGAGATCATCCGGGTCGCGAAGGAGTCGGGCGCCGACGCGATCTACCCCGGCTACGGGTTCCTCGCCGAGAACCCCGACCTCTCCCAGGCCTGCCTGGACAACGGCATCACGTTCGTGGGCCCGAGCCCCGAGGTGCTCACGATGGCGGGCAACAAGGTCCGCGCCGTCGAGACCGCCCGGAAGGCCGGCGTGCCGACGCTGGCGTCGTCGGCCCCGGGCACGGATGTCGACGAGTTGGAGCAGGCCGCGCACGAGATCGGCTTCCCCGTCTTCATCAAGGCCGTGCTGGGCGGCGGCGGCCGCGGCATGCGGCGGGTCGAGGACTCCAAGAAGTTCCGCGACGAACTCGGCGCCGCGATGCGCGAGGCCGAGGGCGCGTTCGGCGACGGCACGGTCTTCATCGAGCAGGCCGTTGCCGCTCCCCGCCACATCGAGGTGCAGGTCCTCGGCGACACTCAGGGCAACGTCGTCCACCTCTTCGAGCGCGACTGTTCGATCCAGCGCCGCCACCAGAAGGTGGTCGAGATCGCGCCCGCACCGCACTTCTCGCAGGCCCAGCGCGACGCCATCACCGCCGACGCCGTGAAGTTCGCCGAGGCGATCAACTACACCTGCGCGGGCACCGTCGAGTTCCTCGTCGAGACGGAGGGCCCCCGCGCCGGGGAGCACGTGTTCATCGAGATGAACCCGCGCATCCAGGTGGAGCACACCGTCACCGAGGAGATCACCGACGTCGACCTCGTGCAGGCGCAGATGCGTATCGCCAAGGGGGAGAGCCTCGAGGAGATCGGCATCCGCCAGGACGAGCTCGAGATCCGTGGCGCCGCGCTCCAGTGCCGCATCACCACCGAGGACCCGCTGAACGGCTTCCGCCCCGACACCGGGCTCATCACCGCCTACCGCTCCGCCTCCGGCGCGGGCATCCGCCTCGACGGCGGCACCACGGGCACCGGCGTCGAGGTGCTCCCGCACTTCGACTCGCTGCTCGTCAAGCTCACCGCCCGCAGCCGCAACCTCGAGGGCGCGATCGTCCGCGCCCGCCGCGCGCTGGCCGAGTTCCGCATCCGCGGGGTGGCGACGAACATCCCGTTCCTGCGCGCCGTGCTCGAGGACCCGGGCTTCGCGCAGCCGGACATGACGACGCAGTTCATCGAGCAGCGCCCCCACCTGCTCACCTCCCGCACCCCGGCCGACCGCGCGACGAAGCTGCTCCGCTGGGTGGCCGACGTGACGGTCAACCAGCCCAACGGCAAGTCGCCCACGGAGCTCAACCCGCGCCAGAAGCTCCCGGTGATCGACCTGAACGGCGAGGTCCCCGACGGCGCCCGCCAGCGTCTGCTGCAGCTCGGGGCGGAGGGCTTCGCCGCCGACCTGCGCGCCGCGAAGGCCGTGCAGATCACCGACACCACCTTCCGCGACGCGCACCAGTCGCTGCTCGCCACCCGCGTGCGCACCCGCGACCTGCTCGCCGTCGCGCCGCACCAGGCCCGGATGCTGCCCAATCTGCTCTCGGTCGAGTGCTGGGGCGGGGCCACGTACGACGTCGCGCTCCGCTTCCTCGGCGAGGACCCGTGGGAGCGGCTCGCGAAGCTGCGCGAAGCCATGCCCAACCAGAACCTCCAGATGCTGCTGCGCGGGCGTAACACCGTCGGTTACACGCCGTACCCGACCGAGGTCACCGAGGCGTTCGTCCGGGAGGCGGCCGAGGTGGGCATCGACATCTTCCGCATCTTCGACGCGCTGAACGACGTCGATCAGATGCGCCCGGCGATCGATGCCGTCCGCGGCACGGACGCCGTCGCGGAGGTTGCGCTCTGCTACACCGCCAACCTCGTCGACCCGAACGAGAAGATCTATACGCTCGACTACTACCTGCGCCTGGCGGAGGAGATCGTCGACGCCGGCGCCCACATCCTCGCGATCAAGGACATGGCGGGCCTGCTGCGCCCCGAGGCCGCGCGTCGGCTCGTCGGCGCGCTGCGCGAGCGCTTCGATGTGCCCGTACACCTGCACACGCACGACACCACCGGCGGCCAGATCGCGACGCTGTGCGCCGCGATCGAGGCGGGCGTGGACGCCGTCGACGTGGCCAACTCCGCGATGAGCTCGACGACGTCGCAGCCCCCGATGTCCGCGCTGCTCGCCGCACTCGACGGCACCGACCGGATGCCCGATGTCGACCCCGGCGCCGTGCTGGAGCTCGAGCCGTACTGGGAGGCGGTGCGCAAGCTCTACGCACCCTTCGAGTCCGGTCTCCCGGCCCCGACCGGCCGCGTGTACACGCACGAGATCCCCGGCGGCCAGCTCTCCAACCTCCGCCAGCAGGCCATCGCGCTCGGGCTGGGGGAGAAGTTCGAGGAGATCGAGGCCATGTACGGCGCCGCCGACAAGATCCTCGGCCGCCCGACGAAGGTGACCCCGTCGTCGAAGGTGGTGGGCGACCTCGCGCTGCACCTCGTCGCCGTCGGCGCCGACCCGAAGGAGTTCGAGGCCGATCCGCAGAACTTCGACGTGCCCGACTCCGTGATCGGCTTCCTGAACGGCGAGCTCGGCCAGCCGGCCGGCGGGTGGCCGGAGCCGTTCCGGACGAAGGCGCTCGAGGGGCGTCGTCAGCCGGTCCGGGTCACGGAGGTCTCCGACGAGGACCTCGCGAAGCTCGAGCACGCCGGCCGCGAGCGGCAGGAGACGCTCAACCACCTCCTGTTCCCCGGCCCGGCGAAGGAGTTCCAGCAGCGCCGCGACGACTACGGCGACGTCTCCCTGCTGCCGACGGTGCCGTTCCTCTACGGCATGCAGCCCGGCGAGGAGTACGCGGTCACGCTGGAGAAGGGCGTGACGTTGCTGATGGGACTCGAGGCGATCGGCGAGCCGGACAAGCGGGCGCGACGCTCCGTCTTGACCCTGCTCAACGGCCAGCTGCGCCCGGTGCGGGTGCGGGACAACTCGCTGGAGTCGTCCGTGCCCGTCGCGGAGAAGGCCGACCCCCGCAACCCCGGGCACGTCGCCGTCCCGTTCTCCGGCGCGGTCACGCCGACCGCGGTGGAGGGTGAGGTCGTCGAGGCTGGCGCTCCGGTGGCGACGATCGAGGCCATGAAGATGGAGGCGTCGATCAACGCTCCCATCTCCGGGCGCGTCTCCCGCATGGTGATAACGACGACGACGCCGCTCCACGGCAGCGACCTGGTGCTGGTGATCGAACCCGCCTGATCCCGGACGCCCGAGCCCCTGTGGGGGCGTCGCGAAAATTTTCACCCGGCGAAATCGGCCACATAGCCCGCTATACGGGGGTATGTGGCCGATTTCGCCAGGTGAAAATTCGGCACCGCCGATCGGTGGCTACGACTCCGCTATAAGAGGCTGGACAGCCGGTGCGTCCAAGCGTCGAGCAGTGCACGGACTTCGTCGTGTCCGACGATCTGTCCTACAGCCTCGCTCCACAACTCTTCGGCCACGGGATTGGTGATTGTCGCATGGAGATGTCCGATCCCCTTGCGGATCGAAGGGCCGAGGGTCTCGCTGTCGACATGGCGGGCCCAGACCGCTGCGATACCTGCGGACGGTACAGCCTTGAAAAGTAGGTAGAGGTCCGCGAAGTCCTTGGCCCGAAGTCTTGCAGGGTTCCCTTCGAGCCGCTCCCCGATCTTGTAGGCCTTGGCCATCACCAAGGAAGGGACCCCGGCAACATGCGCCCGCGTGCTGCGGCCGGGGTCCGCCAAGTCGCGGATGAGCATGCTGCTGCGGTCGACAGCAGCGAGTTCGATACCTTCCGCCACGCCGGCTGATTGTTTGCCGTGCGGCGAGTTCTTCATAGCTTGTGCGCTGCGTTGGTTCCTTCGCCGGTTGCCGCTGAGCGCTGTAGGCACGAGCAGGTCGACCTTCTCGTACCAGTCCGTCCGGTCGCCTAGCAGGTGCTTGCCTCGGCCCCAAAGCCCGGGGCGTGAAGGATCGCGATGCTCGAAACCTGCGTCCAAGAAGGCCTGTTCGATCGGCGGTTTGTCGGCCAGGGAAATCGGCGTCACGGCGAAGTCGCCGTCCGTGGTCGGTACGGAGAGACCGGGGTGGGAAACGTGGTCCGTTCTGAGCAACACTGCGTGCCCACCGAGCAGGGTCAGGCTGTCGCGCTGCTCGGGAATGACTTCGTCGACGACGGACAAGATGGCACGTCGGGACCATTCGACAGGGTTGGCCGGTCTGCCCTCCCGGCGCACTTCGCGCCTGCGGCGTTCGGCAAATCCTTCGCCGTCGCCGGGCAGACCCGAGTCCTTGCGATGCATCATGTCGGCCATCAGACCCAGGCCCCGAGCAACGCCTCAGCCTGGGTGGGACCCGCGCCGCCGAGGCTCAGGCAGTCGACGGCAATTTGGAACCGGTCGGCGACATTGAGGCCGTCAGACAGAGTTCGCGCGCCCAGCTCCCAGATGCCGTTGAACGGAACTAGCCATGCCCTGATCCCCGGAGCGTTGCTTGGGAGCGCGGCCAAGCGTCCGGCGTCCAGGGCGAGTGCTACGTCGGAGACATAGAACACCTGAGGCTCGTCACCGCCGACGTTCACCATCGTGTTTGCAGCGGCTCCACCAGTGAGCGCCCAGGCCAGCCCGGAGACGCGCTCGAGGGCCTCGGCAGCCGCAATCCAGTCCCGGCGAGGTGCGAACCGTACAGCACCTTGTCGGGCTGCGACAGAGTCGAGACGGGAGGCCTGGTAGAGCACGTCCCGGTCCTTGCCCAGGGCGGCGATGGAGCCCTCGATGAGGCCGATCCGACCCCACGACCCCAGGAGGTCCTGGGCTGTTCGGTCCAGGTCGCCGGGGTAGCTCGGGTCACAAGCAGCGCGTGCGGCTGCGGAAGCTTCAGGGGTGGAAGTGGGTGTGATCGACGCGGCTCTGCCGAGTGGAGCCAGCACGCGATTGAGCATTTCTGTCGATGGTTGGACGTCCCCCTTCTCGATGCGGGAGATGGTGCTGGCGGGAACACCAGCAAGCTTCGCCAGCTGACTGCGGTTGAGGCCGCTGCGCTCGCGGCTCACAGTCAACTCTCGCGCGATCGTGCTGGGGCTGCTCATGCCCCGATTCTACGTCTGATTTGCGTATCTGCAAAAGTCACTGGCTTCGGTCTGGTTCAAGAGGCGTCGACTAGCGGTGTGCGGCGCGGACGAACCGGGCCTCGCGCCCCGCACGCGAAGGCGATCGGCGTCGTCGGCGGCGCGTCCGCCGTGCTGGAGGCGGCCGGGGTCTCGGCGGGTGCGCCCGGGGTGGTCATCGACGACGCGGGCCCGGCGCTGGCGGCGCTGCAGGAACTGCTGGCTGGCCACCGCGTCTGGGAGCGGTCCCCGGCGTGACCCGGAGATCGCACTAGAAGATGCCGAAACCACCGAATCGGTGGTTTCGGCATCTTCTAGTGGTGCGCGGCGATGTGTGCGGCGAGCTGGTGGCCGCCGAAGACGAGGTCCAGGCCACCCGAGTCGCTGCTCATCCAGCGGACGAACCGGGCCATCGCTCCCCGCACGCGGTAGCCCTGCTCCCTGTCGACGTCGCAGCCGCCGGGGGCGTCGCGGAGCGTGAAGCGCTCGTACTTGGCGTTCTCGCCAGCGCGGCGGCCCTCACCGATCGCGAAGGCCCAGGTCAGCACGTCCGAGTCGTCCTCGGTGTCGCGGGCGAGCGAAGCGCGCAGCGTTGTGCTGCCGGCCCTGCCGGCGCGGATGGCCGTGAGTCCGTCGTCGCTGACGCTCGCGCCGCGCTGCCACGCGAAGCTCCGCAGCACGGCTGGGTCCGCGAGCCGCTCGGCCACCACGGCCCTGGGCGCCGACACGAAGATGCGCAGGGCCCGGGCCGCCGCGGGCGGCGGGAGGAGCGCGGCGTCCGCGGGTCGGACGATGGGCTTGTAATCGTCGGATGCGGGTGAGGACCCGGCCCGGGCGACGTCGATGCTCGTGGCTTCGAGGAAGCGCTGCACGGTGGGCTCCTCCAGGAGCCGAAGCAGGATGGCGGTGGTGTCCGGCGCCTGCCCGGACCAGTCGACGACGGCCTTCGCCTCCGCCGTCGGGTGCCACCGGGCCTCCGTAATGCCGGCCCCGACGATGCCGCCCGACCCCAGCATCCGCCTTGCGTCGGCGAGGGTGAGCCCCTGCCCGCCCAGCCAGCGCGCGGCCTCACCGCCGACGGCCACCAGGCCCAGCAGGAGGTGTTCGGGGGCGACTGCCTCGGCGCCGGCGCGATGCGCCTCGCGGGTCGAGGTGGCCACCCACGTCATGCCGGGTGCGAACCTCATGCCGGCTCCCGTTCGTCCTCGGCGGTGAGTTCCGCCTGGATGCTCACCATGCGCTGCAGCAGGCGGGTCAGGTCGGCGAGGTCGGCGTCGTCGAGGCGCTCCACGACGCGGCCGATGAGGCCGAGCCCCTGGCGTTGACCCTGCGCGACGATGCCGCGACCCTCCGCCGTGAGCTCGATGCGTTTGCGGCGGCGGTCCTCCGCGTCCTCGGCGCGCGAGACGAGCCCTTTGCGGACGAGCCGGTCCACCGTCGAGGTCACCGTCGGGGCTGTCACCTCCAGGCGTGCGGCCAGGTCCCTCGCGCTCGTGGGGCCGGTGCCGTCGAGCACCTCGAGCAACCTCAGCTGGGGCAGCGTGAGGGCGTGCCGCTCGAGGGCTGGGTAGCTGCCGTGCCACAGGGATTGCCGGAGCGCTTCGTTGAGGCGCATCACGGCACTCTGGATCTCGTCGTTGCCCACGAGGGCCCCTTCCATTTGGTTCGCTGACGTTCGACAGCTAAAATTACTTCGATATCATCCAATCATTAGATTAGCGCGAAGTGTAGGAGCAGCATGGCCGACAACACGCACGAACGCAAGGAAGAGCAGCCGGATCCGCCGAAACCCTGGCGCACCGAGGGCCTGGAGAACTCGGACACCGACGTCGAGGGCGGTGGCCCGCGCTGGCCCAACTGGAAGCGCATCCTGCTCTGGAGCGTCGTCTTCTACTTCGGCTCGTTCCTCGTCTTCTCGTTCCTCGACAGCGCGAACGCGCCGGTTGCCGTCTCGTACACCGAGTTCCAGGCGCAGGTGCAGGCGGAGAACGTCGAGCGGATCTACGCGCGCGGCGACTCCATCGAGGGCACGCTCCGCGACGCGGCGGCGCACCCGGACTCCGACGACGACTACACCTCCTTCACCACCGAGCGCCCCACCTTCGCCACCGACGACCTCCTCACGGCCCTCGCCGACGGTGACGCCGTCGTCAGCGCCACCCCCGTCACCGACCAGCGCGGCACGCCGCTGAACCTCCTGCTGTCGTTCCTGCCGTGGATCCTGCTGATCGCCTTCTACGTGTGGATGTTCCGCCGGATGCGCAAGGCCGGCGGCGCGGGCGGGCTCTTCGGCGGTGACAAGAAGAAGATCAAGCCGGTGGAGAAGCCGCGCGTCGACTTCGACGACGTCGCCGGCATCGACGAGGTCGAGGACCAGGTCAAGGAGGTGGTCGACTTCCTCGCCAACCCCGAGAAGTACAAGAAGCTTGGTGCCAAACCGCCGAAGGGCGTGCTGCTGACCGGCGCACCCGGCACCGGCAAGACGCTGCTGGCGCGCGCCACCGCGGGCGAGGCGGACGTGCCGTTCTTCAGCGCGTCGGCGTCCGAGTTCATCGAGATGATCGTGGGCGTGGGCGCCCAGCGCGTCCGTGAACTATTCGAGGAGGCGCGCAAGGTGGCGCCGTCGATCATCTTCATCGACGAGATCGACACCATCGGGCGTTCCCGCTCCAGCGGCCGCGTCGTCGGCGGCAACGACGAGCGCGAACAGACGCTCAACCAGATCCTCACCGAGATGGACGGCTTCGACGGCTCGGAGGGCGTGGTGGTGATGGCGGCGACGAACCGCGCCGACGTGCTCGACCCGGCGCTGACCCGCCCCGGCCGCTTCGACAGGCAGATCACGGTGCACGCGCCCGACCGCGAGGGCCGCGAGTCGATCCTCGAGGTACACGCGCGCGGCGTGGCGATCGGCCCCGACGTCGACCTCGGCGCCATCGCCGCCATGACGCCCGGCATGACCGGCGCGGAGCTGGCCAACCTCGTCAACGAGGGCGCGATCCTGGCCGCGAAGAACGAGGCCGATCACGTCACTCAGCGCGACCTCGTGATGTCGCTGGAGACCGTCCGTCTCGGTGTGGCGCGCAACGTCGTCATCCCCGAGGAGGAACGCCGCCGCACCGCCTACCACGAGGCCGGGCACGCCCTGCTGGGCATGCTGCAGCCCGGCGCGGACCCCGTGCGCACCATCTCGATCATTCCGCGCGGGCACGCGCTCGGCGTCACCGTCTCCACGCCCGACGAGGACCGCTACGGCTACGACGAGCACTACCTGCGCGGCCGGATCATCGGCGCGCTCGGCGGTTGGGCTGCTGAGGAGGCGGAGCTCGGCTTCACCACCACCGGCGTCGACAACGACCTCGAGCAGGCCACCAACATCGCCCGCCGCATGGTGGGGCGCTGGGGCATGTCCGAGAAGGTGGGTGCCATGACGGTGCTGAGCGACGAGGGTGACCCACGCACGCTCGGCATCGCCGAGCGGACGCTCGCCGACGTCGACGACGAGGCGCGGCGCATCATCCGGGAGTGCCAGGTCGAGGCCAAGCAGCTGCTCGTCGAGCACCGCGACAAGATGGACTCCATCGTCGAGGCGCTGATGGCGCACGAGACGCTCGACGAGGCGCAGGCCTACGCGGCCGCGGGCATCCCGCGCCCCACGCAGCCCTAGCTGGTCGAGCTCGTGCCGCGACGGGGGAGCTGCACGATGGTCGAAACCTCCTTCAGGTTGCGCTGGGGTTGGGTTCCTGCGCTGGTCGGGGGTGGTTTCGACCGGCGCGGTGCTCCTTCGTCGCGCCGCTGGCTCAACC